>JAHXHT010000118.1 GCA_025656435.1 Candidatus Thiodiazotropha sp. (ex Gloverina cf. vestifex)
AAGTTGCTTGCTTCATGGGGTCTATATAATGATTGGCCTAGAATGCGCACCATTATCCCTCAATCGATGGATTCGTTCAGAGCTTCCCTAGGTTGTGAACATGGCCTGTTAAGGCGCCGGATTAATAGCTGCCAGGGCGGGATGAAATCCTGGAACGGTTAATCAATGACCTGCTCTAACCCTCATGTGGCAGATGATTTTATTGTGAAAAAAACGTAGGTTTAACAATCTGTTTGCATTAGCATCAGTCTGGATTGAATTCTTGTGACATTTAAGAGCCCATGGACATGAACAGAAGCAGCAGTCTCAGTTTTTCTCTACTCCTGTTGATGTTGTGGATGGCTTCTGATGCCTTGGCTGAGAAGAAGCCCGCCCCCCAGGTCATTGTTGCAGAAGTGCGTGAGGCGGATTTCGTTGACCGTATTGAGGCGCTGGGCACGCTCAAGGCGAATGAGTCTGTAGCGCTGACGGTGAATGTGACAGAAACCGTTACAGCCATTCATTTCGACGATGGCGAGCGGGTCGAGAAGGGCGAGACACTGGTTGAGATGACCAACCGCGAGGAGCGTGCATTGCTGCAGGAGGCGCGGGCCAATCTCGACGAAGCAAAGCGTCAGTTCAAGCGGGTCAAGCGGCTGGAGTCTCAAGGTATTGAAGCGCAATCGCTGCTGGATCAGCGTCGTCGTGAAGTGGATACCGCCCGCGCAAGGTTGTCTGCCATCGAATCGAGACTGGCCGACCGTTTGATCAAGGCGCCTTTTTCCGGTGTATTGGGGCTACGCAATACCAGTGTTGGCGCTCTGGTAGAGACGGGCGATACCATCACCACACTGGACGATGACAGTGTCATGAAGCTGGAGTTCGCAGTGCCCTCTACCTATCTGACCAGCCTGCGTCCCGGTCTGTCGATTCGGGCGCACACGCGTGTTTATCAGGAACAGCGCTTTGATGGTGAGGTGAAAGTGGTGGACAGCCGGGTTGATCCCATCAACCGGTCGGTAGTCGTGCGTGCGGTGATTGCCAATCCACAGCGTATGCTTAAACCAGGTATGTTGATGACCGTGGAGCTGCTGCGTGACCCACGCAAGACTTTGTTGATCCCCGAGTCGGCCTTGATGCCCAAGGGTAGCGAGCAGTTCGTCATGCGAGTGTCGGGGGAGCAGCATCTGGTGGACAAACGTCAAGTGATTATTGGTTCCCGTCGTCCCGGTGAGGTCGAGGTGACCCAGGGACTAGAGGCTGGCGAGTGGGTCATCACCCATGGCACCGATAAGGCGAGAGCGGGTAAACCGGTTCGTATCAAAGGCATAGAGGACAGCGGAGCACCGATTTCAGAACTGCTTAAACCGGCTAACGAGAAAGCGCTGCAGGGTGGTACATGATTCTCTCAGATATTTCGGTCAGGCGGCCGGTCTTCGCCTCTGTTATATCTCTGCTGCTGATCGCCTTTGGATTGGTTGCGTTTGATCAACTGCCCCTGCGTGAATATCCCAACATCGATTCCCCGGTAGTCTCTGTCAGGACCATCTACCCTGGTGCGGCTGCCAATGTGGTGGAGACACGCATCACCCAGCTCATTGAGGACCGGATCTCTGGTGTTGAAGGTATCCGTTTTATCTCTTCGAAGAGTGAGGATGGTCGCTCGGTAGTGACTATCGAGTTCAATGTGGAGCGTGACATCGACGGCGCTGCCAACGATGTACGTGATCGGGTTTCCGCCATCCTCGGCAACCTGCCTGTGGAGGCAGAACCGCCGGAGATCAGGAAAGTCGATGACAACGAAGATGTAATCATGTGGCTCAATCTGGTAAGTGACCGCCTGACTGTGCCGGAATTGTCGGATTATGCCAGGCGAAACCTGGTCGATCGCTTCTCAGTGATCAACGGGGTCGCCCGTGTGCGCGTGGGTGGGGGACAGACCTTCGCCATGCGAGTCTGGATCGACCGCCAGGCCCTGGCGGCGAGAGGATTGACAGTAACTGATGTAGAGCAGGCGCTACGCGCCGGTAATCTGGAATTACCAGCTGGCAGCATCGACTCCGATGAGCGGATCTTTACAGTCAGGGTGGATCGCAGCTTCCACTCGGCAGAAGACTTCTCCCGTCTGGTGCTGGCACGGGGCGAGGATGGCTACCTGGTCCGGCTCGGTGAGGTGGCACGGGTGGAGAAGGAGGCGGAGGAGACCCGTACCTTCTTCCGCGGCAACGGTGTGCCGATGGTTGGCATCGGTGTCGTCAAGGTTTCCACCGCCAATACGCTGGAGGTGGCGGCGGCGGCCAAGGCGGAGATGGTGCGCATCAATGCCGGCTTGCCCGAGGGCATGGAGATCAAGCAGAGCTTCGACAGTTCGGTCTTTATCGATGGGGCTATCGACGAGGTCTACAAAACGCTCTTCATTGCCATCGCCATGGTGGTGACGGTGATCTTTCTCTTTCTCGGCAGCGTTCGCGCCATGTTTGTACCGGCGGTGGCGGTGCCGGTCTCGCTGATCGCTACCTTCCTGGTACTGTTGGTCCTCGGCTTTACCATCAACATTCTGACATTGCTGGCATTGGTGCTGGCCATCGGCCTGGTGGTGGACGACGCTATTGTCATGCTGGAGAACATCCACCGTCGCATGGAGGTTTATGGTGAATCCCGTCTTGTGGCCTCGTTTAGAGGTGCGCGGCAGGTGGCCTTTGCCGTGATTTCCACCACTGTGGTACTGGTCTCTGTATTTGCACCCATTGCCTTCCTGGGTGGAGATATCGGCAAGCTGTTTGCGGAATTCTCTCTGACCATGGCCGCCGCCGTGACATTTTCCAGTCTGGTGGCGCTCTCTCTCTCTCCGATGCTGGCATCCCAGATTCTACCGGATCAGAGTACACGCAGAGTCAGTCTCAGTCGCGGTGTGGACTGGTTACTGGGTCATGTGCGTGATTTCTACATCAAGACCCTGCATGGTGCGATTCGTCACTACTGGCTGATGTTGCTGGTTTTTTTCGGCATCCTGGTTGCAGCCTGGTGGTTGTTTGAGCAGATTCCCGACGAGTATGCACCCAAAGAGGACCGGGGCGCCTTCTATCTGATTGTGAGCGGCCCCGAAGGTGCTTCATACGATTACATGAAAACCTACATGGATGAGATCGAGCGGCGCATGATGCCCTATGTGGAATCCGGCGAGATCTCACGGTTGCTGGTGCGTGCACCGAGGACCTTCGGTAACTTCGCCATTTTTAACGGCGGCATCGTTATCAATGTACTCAGCGATTGGGACTCCCGGCGCTCCGCCTGGGTGATCATGAAAGAGCTGAAGAAGAAGTTATCTGACCTGCCTGGTATCAAGGCGTTTCCGGTGATGCGCCAGGGTTTTGGAAGGCGCATTCAGAAGCCAATCCAGTTTGTGCTTGGAGGCGGCACCTATGAGGAGCTGGCTGAGTGGCGGGATATCCTGCTGGATAAGATTAATGAGAACAATCCGGGATTGCAGGGCATCAATTGGGATTACAAGGAGACCAAACCGCAACTCAAGGTGGATATCGACTATGACCGCGCGGCAGAATTGGGCATCACCGTGGAGAACATCGGTCGTACTCTGGAGACCATGTTCGGGTCACGCAGGGTCACCACCTACATTGAAGCGGGCGAAGAGTATGATGTCATTCTTGAGGGCGAGCGTTCTGACCAACAGACGCCATCCGATCTGAGTCATCTCTATGTACGGTCAGATACCAGCGGGCAGTTGATACAGCTCTCTAATCTGGTCAATCTGCATGAGGCAGCCGATTCCATTACCCTGAACCGTTACAATCGGGTACGCGCCATTACGATTGAGGCGAACTTGAAGGATGGACTGGCCTTGGGTAACGCGCTCAGCTACCTGGAAGATCTGGTGGATGAGCATCTGCCCGAGCGGGTGATCATCGATTACAAAGGGCAGTCGCGTGATTACAAAATAGCCGGCGGTTCCGTTGTGTTCGTCCTGCTGTTGGGTGCGGTGGTGGTCTATCTGGTGCTGGCTGCACAGTTTGAGAGCTGGGTACATCCGTTCGTGATCATGTTGACGGTGCCTCTGGCCATGGCCGGCGCTTTACTGGGTCTCTATATGACCGACCAGACCCTGAATATCTACAGTCAGATAGGTCTTATCATGCTGGTGGGATTGGCGGCCAAGAATGGCATCCTGATTGTGGAGTTCGCCAACCAGCTCAGGGACGCAGGCAAGGAATTCAGCGAAGCACTTCTTGAGGCGGCGCATGTTCGCTTCCGTCCCATTCTCATGACCGGTATTACCACCGCTGCCGGGTCGACTCCACTGTTGCTCTCTTCCGGTGCAGGCGCCGAGACCCGGGCGGTGATCGGTACCGTAATTCTATCCGGGGTCATTGCTGCCACCATTTTCACGCTTTATATCGTTCCGGTGGCCTATCATCTGTTAGCGAGATATACCGGGTCACCCAAGCAGCTGACTCAGAAGCTGGAACAGGAGTTGTCCAAACAACAGGGCTACCTACGTGAGTGAGTTGATGATCTGAGGATTATCGCAACTATTTGCGAGGGCTTTTCATGCCTGGTGACTGCCAATTCAGCCTATCTGATGGATTATGCCAGGGAGGTCTGTGCCGATTGCGAGGAGGAGTGCAGGAAGCATGAGGATGAACATATGGAGTGCAAGGCTTGCGCTGAGGCTTGTGCAAAGGTCGTTAAATCAATTAATGCGATAATGGCTTAAACCGGCTTAGGCCGGTACTGAAGGCCTGATCCGGTCAGGCCTTCAGTCAGAAGGGTCAGGATATGGTGCCATCGTCGAGTCGGGACGACTCGAGTAGAAAGTCATAGCACAGATCACGCAGTTTCTCGTCACCGCGCACCTTCATGGCGGCGCGTGGGTGCTGGTGCTGGTTAAAATGACCGCCGATACCGTAGATGTCATTGAATCCCCACTCAATCTCTTTGCGCAGAGGCATGAACTGCTCCTGGATGACCTTGTAGACAGGACGTACATCGAACTTGGGATTCTTGAGAAAGTTGAGCAACAGTTCCAGGTTGCAGTTGCCGGCGCCCCGGCCGATGCCGTTGACCGTAGCATCCAGCAAATTGACGCCATCAATAATGGCTTGCTGGGTATTGGAGAAAGCAAGCTGTTGATTGTTGTGGGCGTGGAAGCCCAGCTCCTTGCTGGGAGCATACTTTTTGTAAAGATTTAGATAGTCGGTGACCTGCTCGGAATAGAATGCGCCGTAGCTGTCCACCAAATATAAGTAATCGAGTTCCGCTGTTCCTTCCACCTGATTCAGTGCCTCAATCAAGTCGGTGCGGATGGCGGCAGAGCAGGCCATGATGTTGATGGTTGTTTCGTAGCCCAGGTCTTTGGAACGTTTGACCAGGTCGAGGCCCTTATCGATATCGGATACATAACAAGCGACGCGGGCCATATCGAACGGGCTCTGGTCCCGTGGTTTGAGGTTGTCGATGTCTACGCGCCCGATGTCGAACATGACCGCCACCAGGGGCCGATTCTCGCACTCGTGGGAGTCGATGACCATTTTCAGATCGTCGTCGTCACAGAAGTTCCATTTGCCATATTTGTCCCGGGTATACTCTTCGCTGACTGCCAGTTTTTTACCCAGTTCGATGATATCTACGTTGGCGTCGCAGCCTGCGCGATAGACTGCCTTCACGAAATCGTCGGTGAAGTGGTAGTTGTTGATCAGTCCGCCATCACGAATGGTACAGTCCAGGACTTTGAGCTCTTTACGAAACACGTTGGGGTTCCTCGTGGCATATATGATGTGGGGGCCTGGCGAAGGTATCGGGTGGAGTGATATCAAGGCTCAGGGCTACACGTTGCATCGCAACGTGTGAGTTCTACCGATGCAGTGTCAAGTACCCTATGTTAACTGATCAAGAATAGCCAGACCAGATAAGGGCAATGTGCGACAACGCGTTAATAGCGCCCCGCGCTGATCAGCCTTTTTTTCCAATAGGGATTCTCCAGCTGTGACAGGGCGACAGCTTTCTCACTGGTCGAGGCATGAATAAATTGGCCGCTGCCGATATAGAGACCCACATGGGAAGGTTGCTTTCTCTCTATGCGGAAAAAGAGAAGATCTCCCGGCTGAATCTGGTCCGTGTCGATGGGTCGCGAATGGCGGCACTGTTCGTGAGATGTGCGGGGGATAGAGATACCGTTGCTTGAGAACGCAAAGTAGACCAAGCCGCTACAGTCGAATCCTTTGGGCGTATATCCGCCATACCGATAGGGTTTATCCAGCTGGCCGAGGGCAAGCTCCACAGCAGGACGCCCGGCTTGTGATGGACTTGTGAGCCGTACGCCAGGGGCGTTTTGAATGGTGGGTTGAGTGTGAGAACTGACGGTGGGAGTGCTGCTGCACCCCACCAGGCAACACTGCATGAGAATGCCCAGGATTAGCCAGGTCGCCGGTTGTTTGATTGGCTTGTGTCGAATTTTCCGTGTGTACATGCGGTGTCAAAAAAGCTAGCTCGATACAACTATAGCAGGTGATCAAATGGGCGTTAGCAGGCCCTAAGTCATGGCACTCAGGTAAGGCGCTGGTACGTGGAAGAAAGAGTGATCCAGGGCACGCTTTCATCTCTTGGTCGTGATCTTCGGCTGATTTTGGGCATCGCGGCACCTCAGTATCGGGGATTCTGCACTATAGTTTACTTCCCAGCCTGCAATAGGCTGAGCCATGACCGGTGGTCAACAAAACCAGTGCGGCCAGATTAGATAACCCTGACTCATATGTGTTTAGAGTCCGTAGATATTGGATTTCACAGGCAATGGAAATGGTGGAATCCATCTTTAGGTTTTCTGCGTGGCGTCGTCACTGGTGTTCTGTTTGCTCATAGGGAGATTGACGAAATGAAACCATTTCTACGTTGGCGTGATGATTGGCTTCTTGGACTGGATGAACTGGATGTACAGCACCTGGCAATGGCAGCGTTGCTGAATGGTATCCATGATTCTTTGAGTGCCGGAGGGACTGAATCCGGATTCAGCTCGGATGCCTATCGGCGTCTTTTGGATCTTGCGGAGATAACGCGGGAACACTTCCGTGATGAGGAGCATGTCATGCGTGACCAGGGCTACCCTGGCCTGGGTGACCACCATCGTGAACATGCGCTACTGCTGGCGGAATTGCAGGACCTGATTCGCCATATCGAGGAGGGTACACGGGAATTCACCATGCAGACACTGACCGCCCTCAAGCATTGGCAGATTGATCATGTGCTCAACAGCGACAGGGAGTTCGCGGATTATTGCCGGCGACACACAGAAATAGAACCGGCAGCGAGGCCGACTTCGGCTTCCCGGCAGCTATCATCGGTATCTCACAATTCGATCCATTAAGGAAGCTCTGAACGAATCGTTTGTCAGCGAACGTTTCCTCTCGCTTGCTTCAAAACTGCCATGAGCGAAGAAAAACAGTGCAT
>JAHXHT010000119.1 GCA_025656435.1 Candidatus Thiodiazotropha sp. (ex Gloverina cf. vestifex)
ACAGTCACAATTACGGCCATACAACCGCGCCTACGCCTATCGGGGACTAATCGCCTCGGCTTTCAGCCTTCCATGGCGATCAGCGTATGTGTTCACAAGCCCTAGAAACCCCAAAGATCAACCGTTGATTGGCTGATCTTTATCCCGCAAATTGGCATCTAAGCCCATTGTTTGGACGTATCTCCCATGAAGCGTTCATTCAGTCGTCCTAAAGTTAAGCACTACCGGGCCGCTAAATTGATCAACGACGACACACACAGATGCTATGCAGGAGGTGCGTCATGAAAGCAGTCTACGATATGAGTACAGGTCGGATGTTGACATCCAATTTGTCGACCGAGCGCCCGCAACGGCTGGTTTCAGACACCACCACTCCCGAGTTGCAGCTGCAGCTAGTGGTACCCGAATCCATCCCGGAGAGGACACTTCCCCCTGAGCTGGCCCTGGCGGACCTAAACGCCTTTATGAAAAAAATGAGCTGAGCGGGAGATCTTCTCCGGACACCCTCTAGCCGGGCCAAACGCCCGGCTTTTTAGTGCCTGGTAACACTATTTTACTTTGCGTTACCTGGCACTAAATCATCACAAACACCCTTCCCGATTCCATACGCAGGGGAATCGAATTCAGATGTTGCCCGGCACAGGGCCCGCGCAGGCAATAGCCGTCCTCGATACGAAACAGCGCCCCATGGGTGGCACACTGTATATATCGGTCCGTAAAATCTAGAAAACGATCTGGCTGCCACTCCAGATTTACCCCCGTATGAGGACAACGGTTACGGTAGGCAAAAAGACATCCACCCTTTTGCAGTAAGATAACCTCCACTGTTCCGTTCGATAATTCCAGCGTAACCCCACGACTGCCCGGATCGGGAAGGTCATCAATCTCTGGGAGGGGGAGCCACTCAGGCACAACCACTACCCAAGCCATCAAAACCGATTTGCCCACACTTTTTTCCAGCCAACTCAATGGCCTGATGTAATGCCTGGTGCGGACTTTTGCCTGACAGCAGGCCGTGGATCACACCGGCATTGAAAACATCTCCCGCCCCCAGCGTGTCACGTACCGCATCAGGGTGATAGGCCGGCAGATACTGAGCGTCTCCCTCACCAGAGAAACACCAGCCCCCAACATCCCCCCAAGCAGCAAACAGTAACGCCGTCGGATTATCCCGCCTCACTGCTGCGAACAGTTCCAATGGATCATGCCAGCCCATGGCTTCCGCATAGGTGCGGGAAAACAGCAGCACATCGGCTAAGGAAAAAAGTCGTTCAATGCCATCCCGGGGCTGCTCCACTTCCAGGGAGATCCTGGCGTGACCGGCCCGCCGGCGAGACAATGTCAGCATGCGCTGACAGTCACTGACATTTCTTCCCTCAAAGTGGATCCAGTCAAAATGGGCCATATTAATTGAAGAGAAAGCTTCAATATCGAGTTCTGGCAAATCCCGATAGTGAATAATGGTTCGGGATGCTCTCTCCCGACTCAGGAGGATGTAGGAGGTGGGTGTCACACCCTCCCGAAGGGTCTTCGCCCAACGGATATCGATATGATGGCGTTCGAAATCCCCGACAACCTGTCGAGCAGACACATCATCAGCTAAAACACCCGCCCAACTACAATGATGACCCAGCTGACTCAACACGACGAGGGTATTGGCTGCGTTACCCCCTCGACTCAATCGACGTGGGGCTGCGCGTTGCTTCGAATCTTCGGCAGGGTAACTCGCCACAGTATCGATGATGTCGAGCGTGGCAACACCAACGCCAAGTACCTGCATCAGGCGGACCTCTGGAAAGAATGCGTATGGAGAGCTACGGAAGCTCTGAACAAGTCTGGGAGGGTCAGATTACTTTTTGCGGAACAGACGTCCAAGCCCTGACTTTCTCGAATCGGTGTCGCCACTCAGCCCATCTTCACGCATGCGGCTTGATGCCGAGCGGGACCCAAGTTGCACGGAAGGCTCATCCAATCCACCCGTCTTGCGTAGCAGCAGTTCCAGCTTGCGCTTCAGCTGGTCGACCTCTTTATCCCGGTCTTCTACGGCATCTTCCAATGATCGGCACTGATTCTGTGACATACGAAGCAGATGATCCTTCTCGGAAAGCGACTGTTGTATGGAGACCATCTCCTGGCGAACAGCCTGCTGATCAGCAACATCATCCACATCACGGCTATCAGCATCGCTCAGTTTGGAAGTCGCATCCTGCAGCTGCAGCCTCATCTGCTCCAAATCTTCGTGAGCCTGTCGACGCACCATATCAAGCTCGGTCTTCAGAGCAGAGAGCTGCTCATCATTGCCGAAGGACTGAACATCCTGGATCTGCTCCACATAGGTTTCAATCACACTACGAAGCTCACCGACTTCTCGCCGCATCCGCTTCGCTTCGGCCTTTGCCTCATCCCGTTCCAGTTCATAGTTATCCGCCTTGATCCGCAGCTCCTCCATTTGCACGAGCAGATCGTCGGCCAAATTGGAATCTGAGGCATGCTCACGAAAACCACTCATTTCAGAGTGGAGGTGATCATTCTCATTTACCAGGTCAGTGTACTGTCCTCGAATCTCGCTAAGCTGGCTGGCTAGCCTGTCGCGCTCTTCGGCCAGCAATTTCTGCTCGCGTGCCAGCGTCTCTTTCTCCAGCACCAAGGCGTCCATGTCTTCACCAAGCATCTCGATGGCGGTCTCCTGCACCTGACGCTCGCGCCTGAGCACATCAGTCTGCTGAGCCTGCTTCTCCACCTTTTTACGCTTGGCTTCTGCCACTTCCAATGCATTGCGCAACTCACTGATTTCCGTATCTGTGTCATCTGTCAGCTGGCTCTCCATTTCCAACTGGACTTCACGCAGACCAGAGATTTCCCGCTTCAGTGTCATAATCTTTTCTTCAGCCTGATGCAATGCCTGTTGGGTGCTTTCCAGTTCACCCTTATCCGCGCGCTGCTCATTGTCCGCCTTTGCTGTTTCCAACTCAGAACGTAAAGCCTCAAGCTGTTGTTGATCCTCTTCGATCCTGCTCGTAAGGTCCGCCTCTTTCTCCTGCGCTGCGGCTTCCAATTTCCCGACTGTCTCTTCGAGTTCGGACTTTGCCGTCTGCAACGTTTGCTTTTCACTTTCTAACGCGGCCTGTGCAGTCTTGGATGTCTGTACCGCTGACTGACTCCCGGAGAGTGACTGCTGAAGCGCCTCCACCTCCTTGATTCGCTGATTCAGGGCAGCGTCTTGATTCTCTTGCCGATGTTCAAGCTGTGCCTGCAGATTGGCCACTTCCTGTTCCAACTCCGCCTTGAGAGAACCAAGCTCCTGCTTGGCCAGCTGTAGTTCTGCATCGGATTCAGAGGCCTGCTTCCAGGCATCCTGACCGGCGGTGATTTCCTGCTGTAGTTGTTCCGTCAGCTGGCTTGTCTCACTTTGTGCCTGCTCCAGGGCCTGTTGCAGATCAGCCACTTTGGCTTCCACTGCTTGCAAAGATTTACGTGACTCATCAAGACCTTGTTCGGAAATCTCAACCGCCTCTTCCGCGGTCTTCAACGAGCGCTGCAGAAAAGCGGCTGTCTGGTGCTCCTGCTCCAGCAGCGCCTCCGTCTCCACCCGCTTCTCCTGCTGACTACTGATCTCGGCTTGCGCTACCTCTAACTGTGCATTGAGCCCCTGGACCGCAACATTAACGGCTGACTGAGCGTCGCCTGCGAGTTGCTTCTCAGCCTCCAGCGCCTCTCTTAGCTCTCCCAGCTGTCCATCCGACTCTTCCTGAAGCTGCTGCAATGACGCTTCCAACTGCTGGCGGGAGTTCCTGAGTTCTTCGACAGTTTGGTGGGACTGCTCCAGGTCACTCCTCAACGAGTCCATTGCGTTGTTGTATTGGGCCTCAGCATCCGAGCCAGCCTCCTGGATAGCCTCCAGTTCCTTCTCCAGGCTTGCACGACGTTCATTCAGGGATTGTGATTCGTTGCTGAGCTCGGCCACACGGGCAGTTTCCGCTCGCAACCGATCTTCCAGCCCTGCCTTCTCCTGCTGCAGGTTTTGCTGTACCGATTCCTGCGCCCCAACCTGGGACTGTAGCGACTCGACCTGTTGCTGCAACTCGGCAATCTCGGCTTTTGATTGTTCAAACGACTCATTGGCAGTCTGATTTGCCGCTTCGATCTCTGTCTGCAGTGCCGATTCTTTCTGTTGATAATCGGCCTGTACCTGTTCCAGCTGTTGACAGGATTCACTCAGTGATTGCTCAAGTGCCGTTTTCGCTTGTTGCAGATCAGGGATATCGTTGCCCGAGGCCTCTGTGATTTGCTCGACTTTACCGTTAGTCTCATCGAGTGCGGTCTGCAGTTCTGCGACTTTTTGCTGGTGTGAGGATTGTGCCTGATCGAGGGCTTCCTGAGCCTCTGTTAAAGCACTCCGAAGCGTCTCGATCTCCTGTATTCGAGAAGACTGTGTGGCATCACGCTCTTCTTCGAGCTTTTGTAGTGAACACTCCAGGTCGAACCGCTCACCCGAGAACCGAGCAAGATCATCAGCAGATTGCTTGCGGAATGTTTCACTACTCTCCTGCAGTTCTGCAAGCTCAGCGGTCACCCGCTCAAACTCGTCCTGCTTCTGTTGTGTTTGTAGTTGATCGCCCTGTTGCTGTTCCCTCGCTGTCTCAAGCTGTAGCTGAAGTTCCGTGATCTCTTCTTTAAGTCGCCCTTGTTGAGTCTCGTGCCGAGACTGTAGATCCTTTAGCTGTGTCTGCAGATCGACATCCTGCTGGCGGAATTCATCGCTTAGCTTACGCGCGCTTTCCAGCTCCTCCTGAACGGCTGAAAGGCGTTCCTCAAGGCCTTTATAGCGCTCCAAGTCAGACCTAATGGTGTCAACCTCAGCAGCAGCCGCCTCAGCAGTTGCCAGCGAAGTACGCAGGGCCTCGATCTCATGCTGAAACTCTTCCTGCGTCGCATGTGAACCCTCTTCATCACTCTCCTGCCGTTGCTTGGCTACAGCCAAGGCCTGTTTCAAGAGCTTGATCTCGGTCTGTCTCTGTTTCAGCTCTTCTTCAAACTGCCGCTCAGTCTCAATCAGCATCTTTTTGATGCTTATCGATTTCCACCTGTTGGGCATTGGAGAGGGCTGCAGACTCCTCGCTGTCCCGATTGAAATCAATTACATTATTTGACGGTGGCTCATCTTCTCGCTGCTCGATTCCCATCTGCACAGCAAGCTCCGCCCAACCCGTATCAAGCACGAAGACTTCCGCACCGCGCTCAGTCAGCAGATAAGCTGCTGTCGCTGACTGCCCGACTTCAGCCCCATAAACCATATAAGGGCGATCCATGGCGAGACTGGATGCCTGGAAACGAAGAGAGAAAAAGGGTAGATTGATTGCCCCGGGCAGATGTCCGGCCTCATACTCCTCAGGGGTTCGAACGTCGAGCCATAGGGCGCCATCCTCTACATTTGCACACGCCTTCTCGTAAGTGACCGTATGCGACAGGGGCTGTTTAACCAGATCGATGAAATCCCTTTTACTGAGACGCACCAAAACCCCGTCAGTTAGCATGGTGACGGTACTGCTTCTCGGCTTGTCTGAGATCAGCGCCTCTTCACCAAAACCCTTGCCTACTCGCAGCTTGGCCAGCTCAACCGGTGCATGACCGGCTTCCGGGGTACGTGTCACACTACACTCGCCCTTGCTGATCAGATAGAAAAAATCGCCCTCATCGCCCTGATTGATAACGACATCCCCGGCTTTGACCCCAACCTCTTCCATACGCATCATGACGCGCTGCAGGTTGGCGGGGGGGATCTGCTGAAAGACCGAAGATTGCAGTAACAGACTCATCCAGTCGCCACCGGAAGGCCCTTCGAGATCGCTCACCTCGTAACTGGCACTGTGGCTGCGGGCCAGCATGTCGCTGAGCATACGGCTGTCGATACGCACGTAGGTGACCGCCGTCTTGGCCTGGGCGGAGTGTTTACGGGGGAGTTGGTGAGCCAGGGCGAAGCGCGCTGTTTGTGTACCGCTGCTGACGAGATCCATCTCTTTCTGCCCTGACAAGAGCGCAATAGTGCCTGAGAGCAGATAAATATTCTGGTGGTCGGTATCACCCTCTCTGAAGAGGTATTGCCCTTTTTTTACCTTTTCGACCACAACACGGCTGAGCAGATTACCCAACTGCTCGTCTGACAAGGTATTCAGCGGCACCAGGTTTTTTAACAGGGCATCGTCAGTTTTGCTATTCGGCACGGCCATTCTTAACATTGCTCGGGAATCTTGATCCTTAAAAGGTCTCTATCACCTATTATTTAGCGGCACCCTGCCTGAAAGCTGAAAGAGATTTTCCTCTCTCAGGGACTACAGAACCATGAACAAGGTTGCATTTTTACTGCAGGGGCGAAAACCATATATTAAGCCACAATCATTTTACACTGATTAAAATCAACCAAATCAGCGAATGAGCCCACCATCCATGATAAAAAAAAGAGGCATTGTCGCGGCTGGGCACGATGAAACAGCCCATACAGCGAGCGAAATACTACTCGCCGGCGGCAATGCATTTGATGCTGCCCTGGCCGCCATGCTGACCGCATGTGTGGCAGAACCTGTCCTGGAATCACCGGGTGGCGGTGGCTTCCTGACCGCCATGCCAGCTGACTCAGATCCCCTAGTCTACGATTTCTTCGCCCATACCCCCAGGCAGAAGCAGCCTGAAGAATCGATAGATTTCCACCCTATTGTGGCCGATTTTGGCACTGCCAGCCAAGTATTCCATATCGGCATGGCCTCAATCGCCACACCGGGCTTCATCCGGGGCCTTTTCACAATCCACCGGGACCTCTGCCGGCTCCCGCTCGAGATGATAGCGGCACCCGCAATCCAGCTTGCTCGCGAAGGTCTTCCTATCAACCCCTTTCAGGATCTGATTGCCAGAATCGTCTCACCCATATTACAGGCATCACCGGACAACCTTGCAATCCATGCCTCACCGGCGGATCCAACACGCTTGATCCAAAAGGGGGAGATCCATGTCCAACCGTTACTGGCAGACTTCTTTGCCGCATTGCAACATGAAGGGGAAGCGCTCTTTTACGAGGGTGAGGTCGGAAAGCAGCTGATAGAAGACTGCCGTATGATGGGCGGACGCCTCAGGTCGGAGGATCTACAAGCGTACCAGGTTATCAAGCGACATCCCCTGCAGCATCGCTACCGTGGCACCAGACTGATCACCAACCCCCTGCCTTCCCTCGGCGGCACGCTGATTGCCTTTTCACTCGGTCTGCTAGGGAAGCTCTGAACGAATCCATCGATTGAGGGATAATGGTGCACATTCTAGGCCAATCATTATATAGACCCCATGAAGCAAACAA
>JAHXHT010000120.1 GCA_025656435.1 Candidatus Thiodiazotropha sp. (ex Gloverina cf. vestifex)
TCGGGGCATAACGGCTGTCGCGTTGGCGAGTCGATTTTGGGGACTCGGATGTCCCAAAATCTTTCACGAGGTAGCGACACGCTTGATCGAATGGGAAGGGCAGGCGCTACTGGAGATATTACCAGCGCGTATCCCTGATCTCTATCTGGGTGAACCGTTGTTGGTGGTCGTAAAAAGCGAAAGCCTCGATGGGGAGGTGCTGATTCAGGGTGACCGGGATGGTACTGTCTGGCGACACCGTGTCGACTGGCCGTCCAAGACGACACAAGAGGGGCTACACAAGTTGTGGGCTCGACAGCAGATCAAGGCACTGATGTCGTCGACTGTGGACGGAGAGTCGGTAGAAGTGAGGCGTCAGCAGGTACTCCAGCTGGCGCTCAGACATCAGCTTGTCTCCGCCTACACCAGCCTGATTGCTGTTGAACGGCAACCAGTACGTCCCCTGTCGGCGCCGCTCAAGGGGGGACCCATACCGCTCAATCTGCCCGTGGGTTGGGATGCGATCATGTCTTTGGTTCTCTGCCGCAGACGGCGACCTATGGGCCACTGTCACTGCTGACAGGTCTTTTTCTCATGTTGGCGGCACTCTGGTTACACCGTCGGAAAGCCTCATGAGGCGCTGGGCCACCCTGTCACTGTTTTTACTTGCCTGCGCGTGTGTGTGGCAGGGGGTGTGGATTGAAGCCAAGGCCTGGCTTGCCCAAGGGCTGATCAGCAATGCTTGGGTACAGAGTGATTCTGCAGACGATCGCATCCCTCCCTGGTCCTGGGCGGATACCTGGCCTGTGGCGAGACTGGTGGTGCCTCGCCTGGATGTGCAACGCATCGTCCTGGCCGGAGTCAGTGGGAGGACACTGGCATTTGGACCGGGTTGGGTGGAGCAGACAGCACTACCCGGCAAGGACGGTCGCGTGATGATTGCCGGCCATCGGGATACGCACTTCCGTTTTCTCAAGGATCTCGTCTCCGGCGATCGACTGGTGGTGCAAAATGCTGACTCGGATGAGGTGAGCTATTGGGTGACGGAGGTGGCTGTGGTGAATGAGACTGCCGGATGGTTGATGGGGCCGTCCACAGTCAGTGAACTGGTGCTTGTCACCTGTTACCCCTTCGATTCGATGATACCCGGTGGTGATCTTCGTTATATTGTCAGGGCACAGGCGGAAGCCGTTTTTCCGCAGGGAGAGAAATCGGGTTAGAATCAACCAATGCTTACTACTCAATGGTTGTAATGAAGCCCATTTGGATATTCCGACATCTCGTTTGTCACCACCCTGGCTATCTGGGGGAGTTTTTGCAACAGCGGGGCGTTCCCTGGCAGCTGGTCTGTATCGATCAGGATCACCCTATCCCTCAAAGTACCGATGATGTTTCTGCGCTGGTGTTCATGGGAGCGGGTGTCAGTGTGAACGATGATCCACCCTGGGTGGAAGGGGAGTTGCAGCTGATTCGCAAGGCCTTTGAAGTTGACCTTCCTGTGATGGGCATCTGCTTTGGTGCACAGCTGATGAGCAAGGCACTGGACGGCACCATCAGTCGTGGCGAAGGGATGGAGATTGGTTGGCACCCCTTACAGAAGGTTGGAGAGGATTCGGATGGTTGGCTAGAAGGCCTACCGCATCATTTTGATGCCTTCCACTGGCATGCTGATACCTTCACTTTACCGCAGTCGAACCGACACATCCTAAGTAGCGCCTGTTTTCCTCATCAGGGTTTTGTTATGGGTGATCATATCGGTCTGCAGTTTCACTTGGAAATGACCCGTGAAATGATCGAACACTGGATCGAACGCTATGGCAGTGATCTACTGCTTGATTCGGCGTGTGGCCAGTCAGCGGAATCGATACTGACAGATCTGGATACAAGGCTTGAACGCCTGCACGAAGTCTCTGATCTGATCTACGGCAACTGGGTAGAACGTGTTGTGTCACGTGAGAAAGTGAAATGAAGATCGTCTTGGCGCTCCTGCTGTTCTGTCTCTGGTCCACCACTGCGGTTGCATCGCAGGATGAGGTGGAGTCGATGTTGCAACGTATCGGGGATGAGGTCGAGCCTCGATTGATTGAGCGTTTCGAGCAGGCCATGGTCACCTATCCTCCCGAAAGGATCCAGCTCATTGCACTCAAGCAGAGCCGGCGTTTGGAACTTTGGGCCTATGACGGCAGTCGCTGGCAGTTTGTCCACGACTATCCCATATTTGCTGCCAGTGGTGAGGTGGGTCCCAAATTAAGAGAGGGTGACAAACAGGTCCCTGAAGGTTTTTATCGTATCACCGAACTCAATCCCAACAGCCACTTTCATCTCTCCATGAAACTCAACTATCCGAACAGTTTTGATTGGTTGCAGGCTGCCAAAGAGGGAAGGTCACAACCTGGTTCGAATATCTTCATTCATGGCAGTGCCTGGTCGGCGGGCTGTTTGGCTGTAGGTAATCGATACGTGGAAGAGTTGTTTTATCTGGTTGGTAAGGTGGGTATCGAAGAGGCAGATGTATTGATTGCACCTTATGATTTTCGCAACAGGGAAATCAAGCTGGATGATGCCAAACCTGACTGGGTGCATAAACTCTACACATATTTGAATTTACGATTGGCAGATTTTCCGCTTTCGGAAAAATCGGTATCCTGTGCATTTGGTTGTGGTGTGGCTGGTAGTAATCACCGTGGTGCAAATTAAGTTTTTTTGTTAACGGCTATTTATAAGGTCTTGTCTCACTGGTTGCTGCGTGAGACAAGACCTTTACATGCGGTAAGTTACGGTAGACTTATTTCAGATTGGCAAGATAGGTGGAAACTGCTTCGATATCATGATCGCTGAGTCGAATGGCAACACCGGTCATCCAGATATTGGTGCGTTTACCGGTACGGTCTCTGAATTCCTTCAACATTTTTACCACGTAGTCATAACGCTGACCGGCGAGTCTGGCATAACCTTCCTGCCCACGACCATCCTGTCCATGACAGGAGACGCAAACCTCCTTAAATAGCTTCTCTCCCTCTTGCAGCAACGCCGCATTGCCACCACCCGATGAAAGCATTTTCATTTCGGAGTAGTAGAGAGCAATTTTGATTTTGTCTTCCTCGGAAAAGGTTTTAGCGAGACTACTCATCAAGTATTCGTTGCGCCTGCCATCGCCAAAGCGTTGAAACTGATCGACAATATAAACGGGGTTCTGCCCAGCCAGGTTGGGTGTCAGAGGTCTAATTGCCAATCCATCCTTACCATGACAAGTGTTGCATAGCACGGTCCGGTCACGGCCCTCCCGGATCATTTTTTTGTGTAGTGCAGGATCTTTGGTAATCGTTGCAATGCGCTGTTCAAGGGCCGATCGGAGAGATAAGTCTTCCTCCATAGCGGATGCCATCGTCGGTGACGTGGTTAAAGTACTGACGGAAGCAATGATGAGCAGCAACAACCCGGGGTGCTTGAATAAATCCATATTTAGCATTTTTTATTTCAACTCACTGTTTAAAATTGATTTAATAGGCTTGCTATCGGCAGGGATATCTGAGACTTGATTCACAATTCAGCGTTTAGGCATTTAATGCCTGAGCGGCATATCACATCAAATTACCTGATGGGAATGCACCGCTTTCTGTGTTTCTGTCTTTGTTCGGCGAATCCGGTAAGCTAACGCCATTTTAGGTGATCCGACAGTAATCTGATGGCAGTAAAAAGGTCAAGACGACGTTCGAAATCGAGAAGGGGCGGTTTTACTCATTGGCGGCGTTGGATGCTGCTGACGGTTACCGCTTTATTGCTTGCGGGCATTCTGTATACCCTTTATCTGGATGGTATCGTTCAATCCCGCTTTGAAGGACAGCGTTGGGCAATACCGGCGAAAGTCTATGGTCGATCTATGGCACTTTTTCCCGCTGCGACCATCAGCCGGGAACAACTTAGGCAGACGCTGGACGGTTTAGGTTACCGCCGTGTCGCACATCCGGACCTAGCGGGCAGTTACTCTGCCAATAAGAACCGGTTTCTGCTGCGTACCCGGTCTTTCCAATTTACCGATATGGTGCGCGATTCCGACTATCTCGAAGTGGTATTCGGGCAGCAATCCATTGAGCTGTTGAGGCGGGCCGGGAATGGGGATCCAGTGGGGCACTATAGACTCGAACCCCGGCTGATCGGCAGTTTGACCTCGGCCCATGGTGAAGACCGTATTCTGTTGAAGCGTGAGGCATTGCCTGATCTGCTTGTGTCGGCTCTGATCACGGTAGAGGACCGGGATTACTTCCACCACTTGGGGGTGGATCCCGTTGCGATCGGCAGGGCGCTGTGGGCCAATATCCGTGCAACGCGGGTCGTGCAGGGAGGCAGTACCCTGACCCAGCAGTTGGTGAAAAACTTCTTCCTTACGGCTGAGCGAACCTTATGGCGGAAATTTAATGAAGCCTTGATGGCCCTCATTCTTGAGTATCGATACAACAAGGATGAGATCCTCGAGGCTTATGCCAATGAGGTATATCTGGGGCAGTCAGGTGGTAAGGCTATCCATGGTTTCGCCTTGGCGAGCCGCTTCTATTTCAACCGTCCCCTGCATGAGCTTGATCTCTCACGGACAGCCCTTTTGGTGGCGTTGGTCAGGGGCCCATCGGCCTATGATCCCAGGCACTATCCAGAGCGTACACTCAAACGCAGGAATCTGGTGCTTGAGCTGATGGCAGAGCAGGGCATTATTGATCAAGCGATGGCAAATCAGGCCAAAACCCGTGAACTTGGTATAGAAGAGGGCAGTCTACAGGCCTCTGGAACACCGGCCTTCATGGATCTGATAAGGCGTCAGTTGCGACGCGACTATCGGGAAGAGGACCTCAATGCCGAGGGATTGCGCATCTTCTCCACCCTTGATCCCTGGGTTCAGTGGCAAGCCGAAGAAGGACTTTCACTGCAGCTGAAAACGTTGGAGAAGGCACGAAAATTACCTGCAGGCACACTGCAAGGCGCACTGACGCTGGCGGAGGTGGAGACCGGTGAGGTCATGGCGTTGGTCGGTGATCGGAATCCCCGTTTTGCCGGATTCAACCGGGCCTTGGATGCATTGCGTCCTGTCGGGTCTTTGATCAAGCCGGTGGTCTATCTCACTGCGCTCTCCCAACCCGGCCGCTATCAGCTGATGAGTGAGTTGGAGGATAAGCCGATCCGTATGCAGGGGGCCAATGGAGAAATCTGGCAGCCTGGGAACTACGATAATCAGTATCACGGTAAAATCAGGCTGCAGCAGGGCCTCATTCAGTCTCATAATCTCGCCACGGTTAGGCTGGGTCTTGATGTCGGATTGGATTCAGTAATCAACAATCTCAGGGCGACAGGTATTCGTCGGCCACTGGATCCTTATCCCTCTCTGCTTTTAGGGGCTGTTTCGCTTTCGCCACTGGAGATGACCCAGATGTACCAGACCCTGGCCAATGGGGGGTATTCGGCCACGTTGAAAGCTATCCGCGAGGTGACCGATGCTACTGGCAAGCCACTTTCCCGCTATCCTCTGGCAGTCAAACCTGCGGTGGATGCTAGGGCGGTCTTTCTCCTGCGACATGCGCTTCAGGAAGTGACGCACACTGGTACGGCCAAAGCCTTGCAATGGCTACTGCCAGCCGGGGTTGAGGTGGCGGGTAAGACGGGAACCACTGATAAATTGAGAGACAGTTGGTTTGCCGGTTTTGACCGGCGACGGGTTGGCGTTGTGTGGGTTGGCCGTGACGACAATGGCCCCATGGGTCTGAGTGGGTCGGCTGGCGCCATGCGTGTATGGGCTGACCTGATGGGACGTATTGGCGTGAATTCACTTGATGATCGTATGCCGGTCGGCGTTGAGATGGTTGAGGTGGATCCCGTCACGGGTCTGCTTGGTGAAGGATGTAAAAATGCCCAGAGTACGCCCTTTATTAGCGGCAGTGCACCGAAGGCCGCAGCACGCTGTGCCCGCCAAAACTCCATGATGGATGAGGGCTTACAATGGTTGCAGCAGCTACTCGATTGATTGTGAAATTTTGTCTCTGCCGGTAGGCCCTGCTAAAGGGGGCCAGCTCCTGGCCGCTAAGATAGAGCTAGGACACCAACTTCAGACGTATGGTATGGATGATGGTTGGTGTGTCTGTTGCAGGGATAATAGATTGCAGACCAAATGAATCGAAGACGGCATCCAAGACTGGATATCGATCACTCCGCCATATTTGAATATCGCGGAGAGCGGTTCGATGCTTGTCGTCTGCTCAATTTCTCCAGGGGAGGCGTCTATCTGCAGCTTGCAGACACCCAGCTGCAGGCCTATCTGCCAGATGGCTACTATGCTGAGCATGAAAGACAGCAGGGCGTGCTTGAGATACAGCCTGAAGGGGTTCGTGCCGAGGTTTCTATTGTCTACCTCCGACATCATGGCCTGGGTGTCTGTTTCGACGATGCAAATACGACCACTCTCTTCGATACGCTTATGGCCAGTCTACAGACCAAGGCGAAGGAGAAGGAGAGAGAAACAACGCAGTCAGGTGACAGTCCCGATCCAGATCCGGTATTGGCGCGGAGACTGTTGCAACAGCTCAGAGGGAAATCTTCGGATTACCTCTATGCTGCCCTGCAGGATTTTTTTACACAGGCTCTTGAGGACCTTTTAGATCACACAAAAGAGAATATCGATAGCAAAGAGGAGCCTGCTACCTTCTTTGCGTTCAACACACTCGAAAAAAACCAGACGGCACTGAATACAAGCTTTCGTGTAGTAGTGGATAAAGGGCTGGCCGAGCTTGCAGGAGGAATGGCTGAAGAAAAGGAGTGTAAGGAAGAAGAACCGATTGAGCTGGCATTGGTGGAAAAGCAGGAGGTCGATACCTGGATTCTATTCAATGATATGGCCAGGCGTGTCGGGGATGATGTGTCGACTAAGTTGTCTCAATTGGAAGCTGCATTCTCCTATCTTTTTCAGGGAGATATCAGAAACGAGATTAACCCTCTCTCCCCCATCAGCCTGCTGACAAATCTGAGAGCGCAACTGGAAAACTATGATCTGGACATCCAGAGTATTCAGATCATCCTCGCTGCCTTTCACAAGACTATTCTGATTCTCAAGCATCAGGTTGCCGATGTACCGTCACAGCGGAGCAGTGAGGCCTGGTCGATTGTGGACTCACAGGGACAGGTCATCCGTCAGGCGGCTGACAGGGCAACGCAGCAGCTCAACTCACTAGGGAAGCTCTGAACGAATCCATCGATTGAGGGATAATGGTGCACATTCTAGGCCAATCATTATATAGACCCCATGAAGCAAACA
>JAHXHT010000121.1 GCA_025656435.1 Candidatus Thiodiazotropha sp. (ex Gloverina cf. vestifex)
GTTTGCTTCATGGGGTCTATATAATGATTGGCCTAGAATGTGCACCATTATCCCTCAATCGATGGATTCGTTCAGAGCTTCCCTAACAGGTCAGATCTTCAACCACTCCAACAACGGATCCCATAGGATCACATCTTTGTAAGCCTGGGATGGCGCCAGTTCGAAGATGGCCAACCCCTTCTCGGCAGAGCGGATGTAGTTCTGACTCTCTCGCAGGTGGGTGATGAAGGGAATTTTGAGATGTCCCAGGTACGCTTCCAGCTCATGGTAGACCCGGGTCTGCTCCTTCACCCGATTGGCGACAATACCGATACGGGTCTGGTATTTTGAGACCCGGCCACTGGCCAACAACTCGCTGAGATAACGGTTACAAGCACGCATATCGATCGGTGAGGGAAGTACCGGCAGGACCAATGTGTCGACCCGCAGCAGCATTTTATTAATGGCCTTGCCGTGAACACCGGCAGGTGCGTCCATGATCAGCAGATCGGTCCCCCTGGCGGGTCTGACCGGTCCTGATACCGCATCGATAGCCTCAATTTCAGGTACGCTTTTCTGGCTTCCAGCCAGTCGAGCGTCGACATTTGCGGATCGAAGTCCGCCAGCGCCACCTTCATCCCCTCGTCGGCGTACCAGGTTGCCAGATTGGTGGCCAGGGTTGTCTTGCCACAGCCGCCTTTGGCGTTCATCAACATGATCGTGCGCATAACTCTATCCCTTTAACTCCGTATTATTTTTCAACTAGTTTAGTCGATCCCCAGCTGATCCCAAATCTCATCGACCCTTTGTTTGATCTCAGTACTCATGGAGATGGGTCGGCCCCACTCGCGTTGGGTCTCCCCCGGCCACTTGTTGGTGGCGTCGAAACCTATCTTCGAGCCAAGGCCCGAAACCGGTGAGGCGAAATCGAGATAGTCGATAGGCGTCTGTTCGATGATCGTGGTGTCCCTCGCCGGATCCATGCGGGTGGTCATGGCCCAGATCACATCCTGCCACTCCCGCGTGTTGACGTCCTCGTCCACCACGATAACGAACTTGGTGTACATGAATTGGCGCAGAAAGGACCAGACCCCCATCATCACCCGCTTGGCATGACCGGGGTACTGCTTCTTCATGCTTACAACTGCGAGGCGATAGGAGCATCCCTCCGGTGGTAGATAGAAATCGACGATTTCGGGAAACTGTTTCTGCAGGATCGGTACAAAGACCTCATTCAGCGCCACTCCGAGAATCGCAGGCTCGTCCGGTGGCCGACCTGTATAGGTGCTGTGATAGATCGGGTCCTCGCGATGGGTAATACGGTCGATGGTGAATACAGGGAAGCTCTCCATCTCGTTGTAGTAGCCGGTATGATCGCCGTAAGGCCCTTCGGGGGCCATATCGTCGGGATGGATGTGGCCTTCGAGGACGAACTCAGCAGAGGCAGGCACCTGCAGTTCGGAGCCGATGCACTTCACAACCTCGGTACGGCTGCCTCGCAACAATCCTGCAAAAGCGTACTCGGACAAATTATCGGGAACCGGTGTGACTGCCCCCAGGATAGTGGCGGGATCTGCACCCAGGGCCACGGCAATAGGAAAGGGCTCGCCCGGGTGGGCCGCCTGCCAGTCCCGGAAATCGAGGGCACCCCCCCGATGGGCCAGCCAGCGCATGATGACCCGGTTGGGACTGAGGCGTTGCATACGGTAGATACCCAGATTCTGCCGGGATTTGCTCGGGCCTTTTGTAATGACAAGACCCCAGGTGATCAGCGGTGCAGCGTCTTCCGGCCAGCAGGTCTGTATCGGCAGCTGGGTCAGGTCGACATCGTCTCCCTCCTGGACCATGGCCTGACAGGGGGCGTTGTGCAACTCCTTGGGGGCCATGTCGAGCACCTTGCGGAACACCGGCAGTTTCTCCCAGGCATCCTTCATCCCCTTGGGTGGATCGGGCTCCTTGAGAAAGGCAAGTAACCGTCCCACTTCGCGCAGGGCGTCCACGTTCTCTTCGCCCATGCCCATGGCGACACGTTGTGCGGTACCAAAGAGATTGCCCAGCAGGGGATAGCGGGAGCCTTTGACCTTCTCGAACAACAGTGCGGGGCCGCCCCGACGCAGTGTCCGGTCGCATATCTCGGTGATCTCGAGATTGGGGTCGACCTCCGTGCGGATACGCTTGAGTTCGCCGCGAGCCTCGAGCTGCTGGATAAAGTCGCGGAGATCTTTGTACTTCATGGCGATGGCTATTCTTGATGATTTGATCCCGACATTACCAGAGGGGTGGACAGGGTCAAGCGATGAGCATCGATCACATTTCTCTCAGTGATTGCGATATATGGTTGAAATATCCGAGCAAAAGACTAATATAATGAAAATCTAATATACCAATCGGAGCCGATCCATGATGCGCTTTTTGGGACAACTGCTTTTCAGCCTCGCCCTGCTGCCGGGCCTTATATCGACAGCGGCGGCGGAACTTGAAACGGCAACGGCAAACAAGCGGGAGACTGCCAGGGAGTTCTGGCTCGACGGAGATGTGGAGGCGATCAACCGGACCACGCTTTCCGCCCAGACCCGGGGCCAGGTGGAAGAGATACTCTTCGATGTGGACGATTTCGTCGAAGCGGGCAAGGTGGTTATCCGGCTGAAGGACACTGAGCAACAGGCAGGTCTGAACCAGGCCAAGGCCGACCGCAAGGAGGCCGCTGCGCGGCTCAAAGAGGCGGGGGACGACTTCAAGCGCACCAAGGATCTCTTCTCCCGCAAGCTCACCTCCCAAGCCCAACTGGACAAATCCACTGCAGGACTAAAATCGGCCCGGGCCCGTAAGGATGCCGCCGATGCCCGTCTGGTGCAGGCCACCGAGCAGTTCGAATATACCCGGGTGAAAGCACCCTACAGTGGTATCGTCACCCAGCGCCACGTGGAAGTGGGCGAGGTTGCCTCACCCGGACAGAAGCTCATGAGTGGTATCTCCCTGGACCAGTTGCGGGTCACCGTGGATATGCCACAAAGCCTGATCCCCGTGATCCGTGAGCAGGGCAAAGCACGCGTGCTGCTGCCTTCAGGTGAGACTATCGAGGGGGTCGGGCTCACTATCTTCCCATTCGCCGATCAGAGCAGTAATACTTTCAAGGTCCGCGTCGACCTGCCAGAGGGCGTCAAGGATCTCTTCCCCGGTATGTTCGTCAAAACCGCCTTCGTTACCGGCGTAAAACAGGAGTTGGTGGTGCCCCGTGAGGCCGTGGTCTACCGTTCTGAAGTGACCGCTGTCTATGTGATCAAGAATGACGGGCGGATCAGTTTCCGGCATATCCGCGCTGGACAGCCGGTGGGCGGAGAGATGCTCTCGGTGATTGCCGGTCTCTCCCCCGGGGAGTCGGTGGCGATGGATCCCGTGGCTGCGGCTGCCCTATTGAAGCAGCAGCTGGCGGAGGGCCACCATGAGTAAATTGGGCATCTCGGGTGGGATCGCCAAGCAATTCCTGATCACAGAGATCACCCCGCTGTTGGCCCTGGTGGGTCTCCTGCTCGGGGTGTTCGCCGTGATGGTGACACCCAGGGAGGAGGAGCCGCAGATCAACGTCACCTTCGCCAATGTCTTTATCCCGTTTCCGGGTGCGACGGCGGAGGAGATCGAGAATCTGGTGGCCACGCCGGCGGAGCAGGTGCTGTCGGAGATCGATGGCATCAAACATGTCTATTCCGTCTCCCGCCCCGGCATGGCGGTGCTGACAGTACAGTATGTGGTGGGTGAAGATCGTGAGGACGCCATCGTGCGTCTATTCGCCAAAGTCTACGCGAACCAGGACTGGCTGCCCCAGGGTCTCGGCGTGGGACAGCCGATCATCAAACCAAAAGGCATCGATGATGTGCCTATCGTCACGGCTACCCTCTGGTCAGAGGATCCGTCAGTAGGCGCCTTCGAGCTGGGACAGGTGGCTCATGCCATCGAATCCGAGCTGAAACGGGTGCCGGGCACCCGGGACATCTACACCATCGGCAATCCCGACCGGGTGGTCCACGTGCTGCTCGATCCCCAGGCGCTGGCCGGTCACGGGATCGATCTGAGCGATCTTCGGACTGCTTTACAGGCAGGCAACCATATCCGTGACAATATCACCGTCACCGCCGACAACCGGGAGCTGCTGGTACAGGCAGGCACCTTTCTCACCTCTCCCGAAGAGATCGAGGCACTGGTGATCGGTGTGCGTGAGGGTAAGGCTGTCTATCTGCGGGATGTGGCCCAGGTGACGCACAAGGCCGATCTGCCGAAGCAGTATGTCTGGATGGGTGTGGGTCCCCAGGGCGACATCAAGGATCTTCCCCGGGGCGGAAAGTTTCCGGCGGTGACTATCGCTGTGGCCAAGAAGGCGGGCACCAATGCGGTGGATATCTCCAAGGCGGTGATCGACCGCTTCCGCCAGCTTGAAGGTGTCTTCATCCCTGAGGGGGTACAGGCCACCATCACCCGTAATTACGGCCAGACGGCTGAGGCCAAGGCCAACAAGCTGATCACCAAGCTCGCTTTCGCCACCCTCTCGGTGGTGGTGTTGGTCCTGTTGACCATCGGCTGGCGCGAGGCATTTATCGTCGGTGCCGCGGTGGTGGTGACCCTGGCCATCACCCTGTTTGCATCCTGGGCCTGGGGCTTTACCCTCAACCGGGTCTCCCTGTTTGCCCTGATCTTCTCCATCGGCATCCTGGTGGACGATGCCATCGTGGTGGTGGAGAACATCCACCGGCATCTGCAGTTGGGCGCCACTAATTTACGTGAAGCCATTCCGAAAGCGGTGGATGAAGTGGGCGGCCCGACCATCCTGGCCACATTCACCGTCATCGCGGCCCTGCTGCCGATGGCTTTCGTCACCGGCCTCATGGGGCCCTATATGAGCCCGATCCCGATCAATGCCAGTACCGGCATGATGATCTCCCTGGTAGTGGCCTTTGTCTTTACGCCATGGTTGACCAACCGAATACTTGCCAGCCAGGCGGAGCATATTGCGTCTCATGCCCTTGATGAACAGGCGGAGACGAAGCTGAGCCGATTTTTCACCCGGGTGATGACACCTTTCCTGTTGGGTAGTCGCGGTAATCGGATGCGCTGGATATTACTGGGATCGATCATGCTGCTGATTGCCGCCTCGATCTCCCTGGTGGCGACCCAATCGGTGGTGATGAAGATGTTGCCGTTCGATAACAAGTCGGAGTTTCAGGTGGTGCTCGACATGCCGGAAGGCACCAGCCTCGAACAGACCGCTCGGGTGCTGGATGAACTGGGAGACTACCTGGGTCGAGTCGACGAGGTGACCGATTACCAGGTCTACGCCGGTACCGCTTCACCCATCGGTTTCAACGGTCTGGTGCGCCAGTACTATCTGCGTGAAGGCGCCCACCTGGGTGATATCCAGGTCAATCTGGTGGACAAACACCATCGGGATCGCAAGAGTCACGAAGTCGCTCTTGCCGTACGCGGGCCGTTGCAGACCATTGCCAAAGAGTACAACGGCAATGTGAAAGTGGTGGAGGTGCCGCCGGGTCCGCCGGTGATGTCACCCCTGGTGGCCGAGGTCTATGGTCTCGACTACGAGGGCCAGACGGAAGCCGCGTGGGAGATCCGCAGCGTGTTCGAGAACACTCCCGACATCATCGATGTGGACGACAGCGTGGAATACCCTTCGGCCAAGTTTGTGGTCTGGGTGGACCGGGCCAAGGCGTCACGGCTCGGTGTGGCACAAAGCGCGGTGGCCGAAGCGCTCTCTACCGTACTGGGTGGAGAGGATGCCAGCTTCCTGCACGGCGAGAATCTGAAGTATGCGGTGCCGATCCGAATCGAATATTCAGAGGCCGACAAGGCCGATCTGGATCAGGTGCTCTCCCTGCGAGTACGCTCACAGACAGGTGAACTGGTACCCCTGTCGGAGATCGTGCAGGTGATTCCGCGTGTGCGTGAGTACTCCATTCACCACAAGGATCTGCTGCCGGTGGTTTATGTCACCGGCGACATGGCAGGTGAAACCGACAGTCCGCTATACGGCCTGTTCGATATCTCCGGCCAGCTCTCCGAAGGGAGTATCGAACAGTGGTTTCTGCAGCAGCCGGAGAACCCCTACGCTTACAGCCTGAAGTGGGACGGTGAGTGGCAGATCACCTACGAGACCTTCCGCGATATGGGCATCGCCTATTCAGTGGGGTTGCTGATGATCTACCTGCTGGTAGTAGCCCAGTTCCGCTCCTATCTGGTGCCCCTGGTGATCATGGCGCCGATTCCGCTGACCGTGATCGGCATCCTGCCGGGTCATGCCCTGCTGGGTGCCCAGTTCACCGCCACCTCCATGATCGGCATGATCGCCCTCGCGGGGATCATCGTGCGCAACTCCATCCTGCTGGTGGATTTCGTCAATCAGCAGGTACGTGAAGGTATGGCGTTGGAGAAGGCGGTGGTCAACTCGGCCGCCGTCCGGGCCAAGCCCATCGCGCTCACCGCAGTGGCGGCTATGGCAGGAGGATTCTTCATTCTCGATGATCCAATCTTCAGCGGCTTGGCGGTTTCGCTAATCTTCGGTCTCTTCGTTTCGACGGTGCTGACCCTGGTGGTGATACCAGTGGTCTACTATGCCGCGATGCGCAACCGTATTGAGTTTATTCGTGCAAGTGAATAAAAAATTAGATAAGTAAATCCAGTCCATCTGTAGAGATGGACTGGATTCTATTGTTTGTCTAAAAACTCTTTGATATTGCAGCTTGATAGACTGTTGATGGCTTGAGGTTTGATTGCTGAGTGTAAACTCGGTGAGTTACAAATATACCAAAGACGTGTTTAGTCTCTGAATCACCTAACGCCAGTGTTTGTAAAAAACTAGAAATTGAATCTTAAAATCAACCTTGTACTCGTACCAGTTGTCTCCTTGTCAAAATTAGACTGTGTACCTCCGTTCCATTCAGTGCCATCTAAATCCCGGTAAAACCACTCAGCTTCTGCACCGACCAAAAAGTTGTCGGTAAAAAGATATTCAAAACCTATAGTCGGAGCAATGCTAAATCCGTCCGTATCGAAAACCATATCATTGTATATTGAGTTTAATGAGGTCTCCTCTTGAATATAACCTAGACGGCCTCCGTAGTAGATGCCTGTGTTTTGCGTTAATTTAGATGGTAATCCCCCCATTAATAATGGGACTCAAAAGTAGTCACTGTTAAGCTGTCTGAGCCAGCTTCTGTATCGGGGTGATTCCACCTAATG
>JAHXHT010000122.1 GCA_025656435.1 Candidatus Thiodiazotropha sp. (ex Gloverina cf. vestifex)
CGGTCGGGGCATAACGGCTGTCGCGTTGGCGAGTCGATTTTGGGGACTCGGATGTCCCAAAATCTTTCACGAGGTAGCGACACGCTTGGCACTCCTGTTTTCATTCGTGTTCGTGTTGGTTATCAATCGCTACAACATTGTGCCGGAGGAACAGTACTTAGAGAGGCGTTTTGGTAAAGCCTTTTCAGACTATTGTGCTAAAACCAGACGTTGGCTTTGATGGTAGATTATCCTGTTGAGGAAGATCCTGCGGAGGGCGTGAGGATCGAAGCATAAGTAATATTTTATTTTTGCTATTCCTGGCCGTATGGCGTAATGTTGGGGTTCTGCTTCAGATCTAACCTGCATGAAATTATTCTATTCGTGGCTTTCCCTAAGATGTACTCGGATCAAGATAACTTGTGCCTGCCGGTGTTTGCAGCAGCTGTTTGTACCATTGGTGCAGATGTTTTACTGAATATTTGAGGAATACCCAAGATGGCTGAGAAACAGACTGGAACCGTTAAGTGGTTCGATAGTGCAAAAGGTTTTGGTTTTATTGAGCGTGAAAATGGCAAAGATTTATTTGTTCATTTTCGTTCTATCGTAGGCGAAGGCCATCGGTCTCTCGAAGAGGGACAGAAAGTCGAATTCGTCGAGGTTGAGGGTGCCAAAGGCCCTCAGGCTAATGACGTAGTCGCACTCTAGATTCTTTTCAAGATTCGTGTGTCGGATTATTTCGACACACGAATCGACGCCGCATTACTTGAAGGTGGGAGACTGATCGTGTCAGTTGTCTCGCAGCCAACATTGGTCAAATCCCATTGATTACAATCTTTATACGCGGTCTGCCTCGTGTTTCCACCGAAGAGAGCGTTAGTGCACTCTTCTCCAAATATGGTGCAGTGCGCTCGATCAAGCTCGTGAAAGATATCTTTTCCGGTGAGTGCAAAGGTTTCGCCACTATCGAAATGGAAGGGCACGAGGGCCGAGCTGCAATCACGGCACTGGATGGTAAGGAGTTCGATGGCAGCGTGATTGGCGTTGGATTGAATAACCCTAAAAAGGGTCGTGGCGGTAGGCGCCGCTAACTGACCCTGCTAGCATGTTGCGCCTGAAAATGCGCCGCTCGTTATTACTCGTCGCTCATTTGGCATCACTAAATCTACGCTCTTCGTTTCTTGATGGGCACTTTTTTAGGTGCAACAGTGAACAATGACAATAAAAATTAGTATTAACAGGCCCTAGGTTGCCTGGTTAATAAATATCCCTTCTATCTTCCTGAACACATTGTCGAGTGCCGCTTCCAATACAAGAGGTTCTCCGGTAACTGGGTGCTTAATCTCCATCTGGGTTGCCGCGAGCAACAGGCGCCGGCAGCCAAACTGTTCAGAAAAAAACGATTATGACTTGTTTTCCCATAGCTCGTATCACCAATAATCGGGTGAGAGAGATGCTTGAAATGGCGTCGGATCTGATGCTTTCTTCCAGTTAGTGGATTTATCTTCACCAGGGAGTAGCGGCTGGTCGGGTAGCGGTCGACGCAGAAGGGAAGATCTAGGGTAGCCAGGCGGTGATATTTTGTGATGGCGGGTTGGGGAGGTTTGCTTTTTCTGGCCCTGCGGTCAGTCATCTTGTCCAGCTTCTCCTTCAGCGGGTAGTCAACGGTGTCAGAAAGCGCCGTGTATCCCCGAACAACCGCAAGATACTGTTTTATGACCTGCTTTTCGGAAAACTGGGCACTGAGATTTCTGGCAATCTCAGATGAGAGCGCAAACAGTAAAACCCCAGATGTTGGTTTATCCAAACGGTGTACTGGATAGACATATTGCCCGATCTGATCACGCAGGAGCGTCATTGCAGAACGTTTTTTATGTCTATCGACAAGTGAGGGGTGGACAAGCAGGCCTGTGGGTTTGTTGACAGCAATCAGATGGGTGTCCCGATAGATGATATCGAGACAATCTCTCGAGGTTACTATCTTATTAGGCTCTGGTATCCAATCTGAGGAAGTGCTTCGTAAAGGCATGACAGAAGGTATCGTTAAATATCCCTGAGTCCTTCAGAAGGTTCGATACGTGCCGCCCGATAGCCTGCCATCGAGGCAGCCAGAATAGCTGCTGCGAGGGTCAGTGCCAGGGCAATGAGAAAATGGGCAGGCAAGAGATGACACAGGGTGTCACCACTCTCAAGCTGGGAGGCAAACATCCGATTGATGGTAAAGCTGACTCCGAGATAGATCAGAGAGGCGATCAACCAGCCGAAGAAGGCGGTGAATATTGACTGGATCACCGGGAACCAGACGATATCGGCAGTGCGCAGACCGACCAGTCGCAAGACACTCAGCTCCTTTCGCTTTCGGTCCACATTTGCCCACAAGCTGGCGCTGAGGGAGAGAGCAAATCCTGCCAGGCCGATTATGGCGATAAGCCAGAAAACAGCACTCAGATTACGGTCCATGCTGCGTACGATGTCGATATCAGCAGCCCGGGTGCTGACTTCTATGCCGAGCTTGGCAAGTGCGTCACTCATGGGCGAGACGTCATAGATGGACCGGGTATAGAGACGAAAACTGGGGTAGGTTCGGTCTTTTTCGTCACCGGCTGAGCCGCCCCACCCCAAAGCCAGTACTGCACGCCCGTCTCGGAAGTCCTCAGCGGATTCCACCAGATAAAGCGGCACGAAGGCGCCGTCACGGGAGAAGCTGGCGAGTTTGGCCACATCGGTGACTTGTAGAGGCAAGTGCACCCTTTCGCTGCGGCCTTTGAATCGACGGGTCAGACTGCCGCTGATCTCGTCACCGGGCCTGACCTTGAGTTTGCGAGCCGCTGAATCGGAGAGGATCAGTTGTTGCAGTCCCTGCGGCATCTTCTGGTGTTTCAGTAATGGGTCAGCGCGGTCAGTGGGGATCATTTCTACCGGCAGGATACGATTGCCGGTTTCACTTTTGAGTTCGATCGTGGCGGCGATAGCGCGCGTGCGGGGCACGATGAAGGCGACCTCGGAACGATTGCGTAGCTCTTCAATCCAAGCCCGATTGTAACGACCGCTGCCCACGGGGCGGATCTCCTGGTTGCGAGGGTCCTCGATCAGATTGTCGAGCATACTGCCGACAATGCCGAATTTTAATCCGAAGAGAATCAGCATAGGCCCCAATACGGCAGCCAATGCAAGGATGAAGAAGCCAGACATCTGCCATTCGTTGCGGTAATCCCGCCCGGCCAACCAGAAGGTGTCTTTGAGTCGGTGATGCATTAGCCGGTGACTACGGTCTCGGTCATCGAGCCGTCCTCCTCCCGGCGGGTATGGTGTTCCAGATGGCGTAGCCCGAGACGGTTGATATGTCGCCAGGCGTGGCTGGCGAGAATCACGGTGATATGCAGCTCATCAACCAGCTCGATAAAAAGGGACATAATGCGTTCTGCGGCGATCGGATCGAGGGAAGCGGTAGGCTCATCGGCGATCACAATGGAGGGACGGTGCGCGAGAGCGCGTCCGATGGCAACCCGTTGACGCTCACCCACTGACAGTAGGTGGGGCAGCTTGTCGAGGTGGCGGCGGATACCCAGGTCACCCGCCAGCTCGTCGACCAGTCCGTCATTAGGCATGTCGAGCAGGCGACGGGAGAGGTTGATGTTCTCCCTGACGGTCAGATAGGGCAGCAGACCCCCGGTCTGCATCACATAACCGATACGCAAGCGGCGGAGATCTCCCAGTCTGTTTAACTGCCGTTTACGCCAGAGTCCGGAGATATCCACCGGTTCGGCGCCTTTCTCAGAACGGAAGCGGAAGGATCCGGTCTCACTCGGTTTGAGTGTCATGGATAGCATGTCGAGCAGCGTGCTCTTGCCGCAACCACTCTCACCGATGAGAGCGATCTTCTCCCCCAGGGCGATCTGCAGACTGGGCACGCGCAGGCGGAAGGCGGTACCTTCGGCCTCACGGGTCTTGACAACGTCGCGCAGATGGTAGATCAGGACTTTGTCACCGGTCAGTCCGTTTCCGGTACTTACTTCAGGTGCGGTCACGGTCAGGGCAGCATTTCCAGGGCGATGGGAAAAACCGAGTCACCGGTGATCGGACCACCGTCAAGTGAGACCCAGAGGTCGGTGTGGTCATGCAGCACTTCGTAGTAGTTGATCTTCTCTTCCAGCCGATTGATAAATGTGACCTGCTCACGGGCCGGCCAATCCTGCCAGTTCTCCAGGGAGAGATTCATCACTTCACCGGTGTAAGGCAGGTCCTCAATGTATTCGCGCATGAAGCCCATATCAGCCAGATTGCCTGCCCGGGCGCCTGATGCACGGGTTGTCGTACCAAGTTGCTCCGGGTCACGAGCGATAGTGGCTGCAAGACTCTTCAGATCATTAAGAAAGGTGCGGGGTGAGAACAGCCCCTCTTCTGCAGTAACGAGTACCTGGCGCAAGATGCTGTGCAGATCACTCAGCTGGTCACGCGTCAACAGCACCCTGACATCAAGGGTCTGACGCTGTGGATCGCTGAAGTCGCGATCAACCAGCCATGCGTTAAAGACATTGGGGATCTGTTTCTTGTCGTCCTGTTGCAGATAGCGCATGCGCAGGGCGTAGCCCAGTTTGGCGACCTTGGCCTGGAACTGGGCCAGTTGATCCGGAGACTCCTCCTGCTTTTCTCTGTTCGCTTCATTGGCTTGACGTCTTTCAGCAATGGTTTTACCGGCTGCCGCTACGGCTGCCAGCTTTACCTGCTCAGTGATCTGCTGGGCCAGCGCATCGAGTACTCGACCAAAACGCTCGACGTTGCCAGTCTCTACACCGAAATAGAAGCTGCCAATGCCTGGGTAGTAAGAGAGGTCCCGATAGGTTTCCTCTGCATTGATATGGTCAGCCATGACACTGGGTGTTAACAGGTGGAGCACCGATAGTGCAATCCCTTTATTCTGTGCCAGACGACGTAGGGCAGCACTCGACATGCCGGTGCCTGATAAACTATTACCCGCCTCACGGGGACCTGCATCAGTGACCAGCACCACATAACGGGCATCCTGTTCTTCCCAGTTGATGCCGGCAATGGCCTCGTTGACACCGGCGTAACTGTCTTCGATAAAGTCGCGACTGGAGACAGTGGCAGCCTTGAGCGATGAGACATGATGAAAGAAGCTCTCGGCATCCTGGCCCTGTTCGAGGTCAACGTAAGTGCGGGTCAGGTACTCCAGACCTGGGGCGACATCCGGATTGTCGCGAAAGGCGATCAGGCCGAAGCTGACGTCGCCGGTCAATTGTTCCTTAGTGATAGTGTTGTAGATTTTGCGTACTGCTTCACGAGTGCGATCGATATAGGGATCCATTGAGAGAGTCGAGTCGATCACGAAAACTACGGCGGAGCGGAAGGGTTTTGTAGTCTTCTTATCGGTTTGGGCGGCTTTCGGTTTGGGCGGTTTTGACTGCGCCAACGGTAGTAACGGTACACTGGAGACCTGCAGCATGCGTGCCTGCTCGCTCTCGAGGTAGATATCCTCATGGTCACGAATCGGCACCAGGTAGAAGTCCTTGAGTATGTCCACATGGGTGCGAGGCTGGATGGCGATCACCGGCGCGTCAGCAGCCAGTTTGCCCGCTGCCGCTGCCTGGTAGAGCTGGCGATATCTCGCTTTGTTCCCATTCTCAATCAATGACTTTAGGCCATCTTTATCGCGGAACAGCAGTACCCTGTCCGCCCCCAACGGATCACGGAAGGCTACGGTCAGGCCCTGGTTCCAGGGGATGGTGTCGATTTCTGGCATCCAGCCTGTTGTCTCTCCATGACGGTTAAGACCGAGTTGGACCCAGGGTGAGCCATCCCGCGTCTCCCGCTTGTAGACATAATAGGCGCTGAAGGGTGTTGCTGGAGCACCGTTCCCCTCTTGCGGTTGGGCGAAGATAAGGGCACCGGGCTTGCTCAATACACGCTGGTAGAGTGCCTGCTTGCCTTCCATCAGGAGCGGTTCCGCCTGACTCATTGCCGGTGAACCCATCGCTAGAATCAACAGCGCAAATAGGGTCTGTTTAAGGTAAGCCATCGCTCGTTTCCTTCTAGATGTTCTCTATTGCCAGTTCAGTAGCAGGCGTCGGGCAGCCATGTCACCGGCTTCAGCCTGCTTTTGAGTCGTACTTCTCAAAGCCTGCATGCGCACTTTCGCCTGTGGAATATTTTGACTGGCAGCTTTGCTGTACCACTTGTGTGCCTGGAAGGTATCTGGGGCCTGAAGCAGACTGCTGCCTGCAGAGAAATGGATAGGGTCGTGGAGGCTGGCCAGGTCAAAGGCGGCCTGTCCACCCCCCTGTTTGGCAGCATAGAAAAGCAGTAGGTAGGCATCACTCAGTGCGCCTGCCTGTTGATAAGTCTGAGCCTGGTGCAGCATTTCAGACTCATTCAAGGTGATGTTGCCACTGCGTAGGTCGGTAATGATTTCTCGGGCCGCTGCACCTTCGGGGAGGTGTTGATTCTCTGAAGGCATTTCTGATGGTTGGGGCACTGCATCCTCAGCCACCTGGGTTTTGATGGGTACTTCTCCATCAGTGGTGTCTGTCGGTGAGACTGCTTGTTGCTCAGCCGCGTCTATCTGTGCCCGGATGATGGGATCGATATCCTGCTGTGGCAGCGGCGGCAGTTCGACAGCCTCTTCAGGTGCGAAGATATAGTAGATACCCACCAGTAAGAGTAGTGCCACAGTAATCTCTAGTGCCACCCGCAATCGGCCGGATTTGTTGTGCGGTTCCTCCACGTCGGAGAAGTCGTCTGTGAGTCTGGAATCCGAAGTGGTCATACAGCCTTTTCTTGTAGATCTGGTATGGGTTCCTTGTCGCACTTCCGAAGGATCATCGGGTGCGTCGTCGGCCATACATTTCACCAGAAGCGGGAAATAAAATCCATAAACACACTTGAATCTGGATAGACGGGATAAGCAGAGAGAAGAGTGGTACCGGGGGCGGGACTTGAACCCGCATGATATTGCTACCGGTGGATTTTGAATCCACTGCGTCTACCAATTCCGCCACCCCGGCGTAGAATGGGGGGAGAATAACCTCAATTTTTTCGATTGGGAAGGGGTTCAGGCGGAAAAATTGACATATTCCCTATTAGGGAAGCTCTGAACGAATCCATCGATTGAGGGATAATGGTGCACATTCTAGGCCAATCATTATATAGACCCCATGAAGCAAACAACT
>JAHXHT010000123.1 GCA_025656435.1 Candidatus Thiodiazotropha sp. (ex Gloverina cf. vestifex)
GGTCGGGGCATAACGGCTGTCGCGTTGGCGAGTCGATTTTGGGGACTCGGATGTCCCAAAATCTTTCACGAGGTAGCGACACGCTTGTTCACGCTGGTGCGGCGTTCCTCATCCATGATGCCCATCTTCAGGGTAAAGGGTTTTAGATTAAGCGCCTCTTCAATTTTTCCAAACAGGGTGGCGGCAAAGGCGACTTCTTCAGGACCATGCATCTTCGGTTTGACGATATAGATACCGCCGGTTTTTGAATTGCGAACGGTGCCGTTATTCTTGATATCGTGGATGGCGATCAGGCCGGTCATCATGCCATCCAGGATGCCTTCGGGAATTTCGTTGCCATCGCTATCCAGCACGGCGTCAATGGTCATCAGATGCCCCACATTGCGTACGAAGAGCAGGCTGCGACTGGGCAGTGTATAACGCTCTTCTGTGGGAGAGAGATACTCACGATCCGGATTGAGTGTTCGTGTGATGCGCTTTTCACCTTTCTCGAGAACGGCAGTGAGGTCGCCTTTCATGAGGCCGAGCAGATTGTCATAGATCAGTGCTTTATCCGCTGCATCGACTGCTGCCACCGAGTCTTCACAGTCCTGGATGGTGGTGATTGCCGCTTCCAGTACCACATCTTTCACGCCGGCTGGATGGGTCTTGCCGATGCTGTGATTCCGGTCGATCTGTACATCAATATGCAGGTTGTTGTTGCGAAACAGGATGCTGGTTGGATTGTCGGCATCACCGGTGTACCCCACGAACTTTTCCGCTTGAGCAAGGGTTGTTGTGCTGCCGTCAGCCAAGGTGATAATCAGGGTGCCGTCTTTGAGTTGATACTGTGTCGCCATTGCATGGTTGGAATCAGAAAACGGTACGCTCTCATCAAGAAAGTTCATGGCGTATGCTACAACCTTTGCACCACGCACAGGGTTATATCCACCGCTCATCTCTGCGCCTTCGGATTCATCAATGACATCAGTGCCATAGAGCGCATCATAGAGGCTACCCCAGCGGGCGTTGGTTGCATTGAGTGCATAGCGCGCATTCATCACAGGTACTACAAGTCGTGGTCCGGCCACTTCTGTGATTTCCGGATCAACATCACAGGTGGAAATGCTGAAGTCATCACCCTCGGGAAGCAGATAACCGATCTGTTCGAGAAAGGCTTTATAGGCCTGATGGTTGTGAGGTTGGCCTCGATGCTCAAGATGCCAGGTATCGATCTGACTCTGGAGCTGATCCCGCATCTCTAGCAGCGCTCGGTTCACAGGTCCCAGCTCCTGGAGTATCTGTTCCAGGCTTTGCCGGAAGTCATCAGGCTCGATACCCGTACCCGGTGCGATTTTATCTTTCACCAGGTTATAGAGAACATTTGCGATTTTCAGATTGCCAACTTGTGTACGTTCGGTCATTTAATAAAGCCTCGATCATGGGCAGGTATGAAAAAGAAAAAAACCTCAGGCCGGACCACTCTCCGGTGGTAATACGGCACAACTTTCATAGGGGTGGCGTTGGGTAATCAGGCCACTGAAGAGATAGACATCCAGTAGGTGATCATAGTCGGCTTGGTCGATTTGCGGGTCCGGCGACCAGTTACCCATACGCTGATACGTCGAGATGGTTTGGACCAACACCTCCCGGTCGATATTGGGAAAGAAAGACGCCTCCAGTGAGGCGATCTCCTCAGCGGAGGTTTCAAGGACAAAATGGCTGGCTTCTCGATAGGCCCGCATAAATGCCTTAGCCATGTCACTTTTCAGCCAGTCTCTGGTAGCACAGAGACTACTGGAGGCAACGGGGCCGACGATCTCTCCCACCGAGGCAACCACATGACCCAGACCCTCCTTTTCCAACTGCTGAGGAAAAGGGCCTTGTTGATGAACATAGTCTCCCTGTCCATCCCGAAAGGCCCTGTCCATGGCTTCGACACTGCCTGCGTCTGTGATCTTTACGGATGACTCATCAATGCCAAGCTTGTTCAGGGCGTAGCGGAACATGGCCAGAGGTTGAAACAGATGATCGACAAGAATCTCTTTGCCGTTCAGTTGTTCCCAACTGAAACCTGGATCGGGCTGTCGACCGGCGATGAAGAAACCATCCAGGCGGTTAATCTGGGCAAAGTGCACAATATCGATAGTCTGGCCCTGTTCCAGCTCAGCAAAGCTCGTCGCTACCGCAGACTGGGCGAGGTGAACCTCTCCGTTGCGGATGGCATTCGGCACGGTACGTTCTGGGGTTGCGACGCTGTAGTGGGCTTCCAGTCCTTCAGCCTTGAGAAAACCTCCGCTAATGGTGGTAAGCAACGGTGAGTAAAAGGCTGAGTGGCGTAGGACCATGATATTGATCTTTTCCACGAGGCGTTATTTCCTTTGATCCTTTTGCATGGCTTCGTCGAGTAACTCGATCCAGTGTTGTACGGGAATCTCCGACTGGGATGCGAGGTGTAGTTGGCAGCCGATATTGGCAGTGGCAATCAGATCGGGCTTACCCTCTGTCAGACTGGAGAGTTTCTGTGTCAGCAGTTGCTGTGACAGTTCCGACTGCAACAAAGAGTAGGTGCCCGCAGAACCGCAGCAAAGGTGGCTGTCAGCAACAGGTGTGAGCTTGTAGTCGAGACGCTGCAGGATCGCCTCGACGATACCGGGCAACTTCTGGCCGTGTTGCAGCGTACAGGGAGAGTGAAAAGCGATGGGTTTGCCACCACCCTGTATAGAGAGTGATGTCAGATCCTCTTGCGTCAATATTTCACCGATGTCTCGCGTCAGCGATGACACGGTAGCTGCCTTATCCGCATAGGCCGGGTCATGCCTCATCAGGTGGCCATACTCTTTGGCCATCGTACCGCAGCCGCTGGCGGTGATGACAATGGCCTCTGCTCCAGCCTCGATATGTGGCCACCATGCATCGATGTTGCGCCGCATGGCCTGGCGAGACTCATCCTGGGCAGAGAGATGATGGCTGACAGCGCCGCAGCAACCGCTCTGGGGCTCACTGAGCAAAGAGATACCGAGTCTGTGCAGGAGACGTGCCGTGGCAGCATTGGTGTTGGGTGTGGCTGCTTGCTGAGCACAGCCTTCCAAAACCAGCATGCGCCTTTGATGTACGACTTCCGGTCGCACTGTCTTTGACTGAGCCTTGGGCAGCTTTCGCCGCAGATGATTCGGCATGAAGGGACTGGCGGCTCTGCCTAAGGTGAGTAAGAATGCAAAACGACCGGAATAGGGTAGGAGCTGGCGCAGGCCATAACGTTTGAGTCTGTCGGTAAACGGGCGCTTGACCACGCCTTCGACAATCTCTCGGCCGATATCAGCCAGCCGGCCGTATTGAACACCGGAGGGGCAGGTCGTCTCGCAGGAGCGACAGGTGAGACATCGGTCCAGATGCTGTTGCGTTCGATGTGTGGGGATTTTTCCCTCAAGCACCTGTTTAATAAGGTAGATGCGCCCACGCGGTCCATCAAGTTCATCGCCGAGAATTTGATAGGTGGGGCAGGTAGCGGTACAGAACCCACAATGTACGCAGGCACGCAGTATCTTTTCGGCTTCCTGACCTTCGGGAGTCTCCAAATAGGTTTTTACAATCGATGTTTCCATGCCTTAGAGCTCCGCGTACATGCGACCGGGATTAAAAATACGCTGAGGATCAAAGGCCAGTTTTAGCCGTTGATGGAGATCCATGGTGGTTTTGGGGAGCGGTTGAAAGACCTGTCCCTGGCGGTCACCTCCACGGAAGAGAGTGGCATGTCCGTCGAGTTCACCAGCAGTTTGAAAAACCACCTGTGGTTTTAAGTCCGTTCTGATCCAGCGCAAAGCACCACCCCAGTCGATCAAGCATTTATCTGGAAAACTGTCACTGGGGGTCGAGGACGGTACTGAGATACGCCATAGGTCACCGCTGCCCTGGAAAAAAGCATGCTGATGCTCAAGCAGTTTTTTCCGCCAGAAGGCATCGCTGTCATCGATCATTTCACCGCCTATTGCGTGCCGGGCAGCTTCGACGGATGTTGTCGCACCAGAGAGGCGAATGTAAGCCCGCTCACCATCACAAACCGCAGCAGACAGGGGAATGGGCTTGCCGGACCAGGCATTAAATTGCTTGAGTGCATTTTCAGCGGAGCTGGTGATGGCCAGGGTAATCTCACTGGCTGGGATCGGCAGCACTTTGAGACTGATGTCGAGGGTCACCCCCAAGGTTCCCATGGCGCCGGTCATCAGCCGGGAGACGTCATAACCCGCCACATTTTTCATCACCTCGCCGCCGAATCTCAGTATTTCACCGCGGCCATTCAGCACTCGTGTTCCAAGAACAAAATCTCTGGCAGAGCCGGTATAGGGGCGGCGAGGACCTGAAAGGCCAGCGGCGATGGTACCGCCGAGGGTTGCATGAGCGCCGAAATGGGGCGGGTCAAAGGGAAGCATCTGGCCTTTTTCAGCAAGGGCGGTTTCGATCTCATGAAGTGGTGTACCGCTGCGAGCGGTGATCACCAGCTCCTTGGGTTCATAACTCAGGATGCCCTGGTGCGTGGTGAGATCCAGCGGTTCTCCTTGTGGTGATCTGCCGAGAAAGCGCTTGGTGTTCCCCGCCTGAATGTCGAGTGTCTGCTGCTCGGTCGCTGCTGAGACAACCTGCTCTTGGAGTAACTTCGCCTGGTCTCCATTCATGAGCCGGCCTCATCATCGTGTGGATGTTGATGGCTGCCAAGGGCACGATACTCAGAACAGCGCTTCGGTGTGGGGATGCCCTTACCAGGATTGAGCCGGTCATCGGGATCAAAGGCACGTTTGACAGCACGAAACTGCTCCAGCTCTTCCGGCTTAAACTGGAAGCACATCTGGTTGATCTTCTCGATACCAACGCCATGCTCACCGGTAATGGTGCCGCCCACGGAGACACAGAGTTCGAGGATCTTTCCGCCCAGTTCTTCGGTCCGTTCCAATTCACCCGGATTATTGGCGTTATAGAGGATCAGCGGGTGCATATTCCCGTCCCCCGCATGAAAAACGTTGGCTACCGGCAGGTTGTAGGTACGTGAGAGTTCTGCTGTCTTTTTCAGAACCTCAGGCAGGCGATGTCTCGGAATGGTGCCATCCATACAGTAATAATCTGGGGAGAGACGGCCTACAGCCGGGAATGCGGACTTGCGTCCCTGCCAGAAGCGCAGGCGTTCGGCCTCATCGTTGGCGGTACGGACTTCGGTTGCGCCTGAGGCCTGCAACAGTTCCCGCACAGCCAGAATGTGTTCGGAGACTTCCTGATTACTGCCGTCGACCTCGCATAGCAGAATAGCCGCTGCGTCGGTGGGATAACCGGCATGCACGAAGTCTTCGGCTGCCTGTATGGCAGGGCCATCCATCATCTCGAGACCTGCCGGGATAATGCCTGCTGCAATGATCTCACCCACTGCGGTTCCTGCCTTCTCAACATCATCGAAGGCGGCAAGCACTACCTGCGCCCGCTCTGGCAGTGGTAGCAGCTTGACTGTTACCTCCACCACCACACCGAGCATGCCCTCAGAGCCGATCATTAGCGCCAAAAGATCATAGCCTGGGCTATCGAGTGCATCAGAGCCGATGGTGATGAGTTCACCATCGACAGTTACCACTTTGAGTTTAAGCGTATTGTGGACAGTCAGGCCGTATTTAAGGCAGTGCACGCCCCCAGAATTCTCAGCGATATTGCCACCGATGGTACAGGCAATTTGTGAAGATGGATCGGGTGCGTAGTAGAGACCATAAGGTTTGACTGCATCAGAAATTGCCAAATTGCGCACCCCTGGCTGCACCCGGGCCGTTCGGTTGACAGGATCAATCTCCAGGATCGACTTGAGCCGGGCCAGACTAAGGACCACACCTTTTGCCAAGGGCAGGGCGCCTCCGGAAAGTCCGGTACCCGTACCTCGGGCCACAACAGGTACGTCATGCTCATGACAAAGACGCATGACTTGCTGCACCTCATCGACTGTACGGGGTAGCACGACGATCAGAGGCAGTTGGCGATAGGCCGAGAGCCCGTCGCACTCGTAGGGATGTAAATCCTCGGATTCAAAGAGGATAGAGTCCGGTGGCAGAAATTTACCGAAGGCCGAGAGCAGGGTGGTCTTGTCCACCTTTAGCTGGGCGCTGTCTGTCTGCTGTTGTGAATGCAAACTCATGCCTGATTATGTCCTGGTCAGATGAATCTTAGTACCAAAGACCCAACCACCGTTTCAGGCGACTGGCTCCATTGGATTATCCTTATCGTCTATCATGTTGACGATTGATTGTTATCATCTGCCCAGATGCTTCAGCTATCAACATCCATTTGATAGTGAAAATCGTCTTCCACCTGGTAAGGGTTCGTGCCTGATGGATAGAGCCGGTGATCTTCTTCGAATTTTACGCTGTGATCCAACAAAGCTGTGTTTGATTGAACCGGGAAGATCTACGGTAATGTGTTCACCCATTTCAAGGGGAAACACTTATTATTTTATACTTACATTCAAGCAGATTCCTGTGGAATCAGTTATGAAGTGCAGGATTCTAACCTCTCAATATGGATTGTGCAACGCACAATTACCCTTGTGTTGAATGGGATATACGACCGGTAAGTTACTCTAAAACAAGAACTATTCTACATATCCAATAACGTCACGGTCTCAGCTTGTCAGTTACCCATTTGACAGGTAAAAGTATTGAGTTGGTTTCAATTGATGGTTAGGCGTATAAAACGCCAAATGAGCTTTTCTGTAAGACGTGTAATTTGCCCAGAGTGAAGTCTTTCTAGCTTTTTTCAATAATCTTTGTGCTCATGACAACTACCCGGTCTCTGCCTTCGCTCTTTGCCTGATAGAGAGCCTTGTCGGCTCGAAGCGGGATATCGGGATATCGGGATAGCTGGTATCAACCGGTCCTATTTCACTGATCCCGATGCTGACGGTGATGGAAATTGGACCGTTTGCGGATTCAAAGGGGCGGTTTCGTACATCCTGACAAATCCTCTCTGCCAGTTGTCTGGCACCTTCAATCGCTGATCGCCATGGAAGGCTGAAAGCCGAGGCGATTAGTCCCCGATAGGCGTAGGCGCGGTTGTATGGCCGTAATTGTGACTGT
>JAHXHT010000124.1 GCA_025656435.1 Candidatus Thiodiazotropha sp. (ex Gloverina cf. vestifex)
GTCGGGGCATAACGGCTGTCGCGTTGGCGAGTCGATTTTGGGGACTCGGATGTCCCAAAATCTTTCACGAGGTAGCGACACGCTTGGTCTGAGGGAAAGGGAAAATGGCGCGCCCGACAGGATTTGAACCTGTGACCCCCGCCTTCGGAGGGCGGTACTCTATCCAGCTGAGCTACGGGCGCAGAAGAAGGATGGCGTAGTTTAGCGGGCGCAGTTGTTGTCGTCCAACCCTGTTCGATCTTTTTAGCGCCTGCGGGTATAATCGCCGGGTTTTGCAGGATTGCCCAGTGCTCTGGGCGAATATGAGCTGAATATCGGAGGAAGATGCCCGTGAAGATTGTTGCTATATCAAAGTTACGTAGCCTGGCCCTGCTGGGCGCATCATGTCTGCTGGTAAGTACCCAGCTGTTAGCAGAAGAGCGGGCAGATGTGCTGGAGAGAATCGCTCCTGTCGGCAAGGTGGCTGTTGAAGGTCAGGCCGTACCGGCAGTTGCTGCGCCTGTGGCTGAAGAGGCGGCGCCGGCCGCAGAAGAGACAATGGCATCAGCCGAGGCCGCTGCCCCCGCGGCGGCTGGTGGTGATCAACTGGCCTTGGCAACCACCTCGGGTTGTATGGCCTGTCATCAGATAGAGGTGAAGGTTGTCGGTCCCGCTTACAAGGAAGTGGCTGCCAAGTATAAAGGTGATGCCGGCGCCGTGGACGCATTGGTGGCGAAGGTGAAGAGTGGTGGTGTAGGTACCTGGGGGCAGATTCCGATGCCGCCGAATTTGCATGTCCCTGAAGAGAATATCCGTACCGTCGTGGCGTGGATACTGACGCTCTAAACCAGAATTTCTATATTTCTAGCGATCTCACATGAGCTGAAATTCCGTAGGGTACGGCAAGGCCGCACCCTACTGGGTTTGTGCAGAATGCAGTGTCTATCCGGCTCCCAAATATTTGCGTTTATCGGTATTCCTGTGCTGTCCTGCAAACACATGGGACCATGTAGCCTGCTACGAGAGTAACGACTTCAGATCGGCCAGATGCGCCGACCCACGTTCTTGTTTCTCTTCAGAGCTCAGTTCGCTACCTCTACCCTCCCAACGGAGATCTTCCTCAGGCAGTTCCTGTAGAAAACGGCTGGGTTCGCAGGGGATCATCTCACCGAATCGTTTGCGCTTGGCCGCATAGGTCAGGATAAGGCTGCGCTGGGCTCGGGTGATGCCGACGTAGGCCAGGCGCCGCTCCTCTTCGATATTGTCCTCTTCGATACTGCTGCGATGGGGGAGTAGCTCTTCTTCCATACCGACCAGAAAGACGTGGTGGAACTCAAGCCCTTTAGCGGCATGCAGCGTCATCAGGTGGACCTGATCCTGTTCCGCGTCTTCGTTCTGACGTTCGAGCAGATCCATCAGGGTCAGGTGATTGACCATCTCTGCCAGGGTCTTTTCCTGTAGCGCACCCTTTTGCAGTGCATTGAGCCAATCGATCAGGTCGGTGACATTCTCCATGCGCCGATCAGCCACGGCATCGCTGCTGGCATTCTCTCTTAACCAATCCAGGTAGTGGATCTCATCGACGAGTCGTTTTACCGACATGGCTGGTTCGCTGTCAGCCTCGCGGGTGTAGTGTTGGATGAGTTGTGTAAATGCCTGCAGACGACCTTGAGCACGCGTGTTGAGCTGCGATTGAAGCCCCATCTCCTCGCAGGCACTCAACAGGCCGATACCCCGTTGCTGGGCATAGGTGCCAAGTTTTTCCAGGGTGTTGGGGCCGATCTCCCGTCGTGGTGTATTGACGATACGCAGGAAGGCGCTGTCATCGTCGGGATTGGCCAGCAGTCGTAGATAGGCCATCACATCCTTAACCTCGGTGCGGGCGAAAAAAGAGGTACCGCCACTCAGGAAGTAGGGGATGCTGTGGGTGCGCAGGGCCTTTTCAAAGATCCTTGCCTGATGATTGCCCCGGTAGAGAATGGCTATGTCACCGTGGTTGACCTTGTTGGTGAAATTGAGATGGATGATCTCCGAGATCACCTTCTCGGCTTCGTGCTCCTCATTGCGACACGCCAGCACACGCAATTCTGCACCGGGGCCCAGTTCGCTCCAGAGCCGCTTCTCGAAGATATGCGGGTTGTTGCCGATCAGTTGGTTGGCTGCCTTGAGAATACGCCCGCTGGAGCGGTAGTTTTGCTCCAGTTTGATTACCTGCAGACGGGGAAAATCATCCTTCAATCGCACCAGATTTTCCGGCCTGGCACCGCGCCAGGCGTAGATCGACTGGTCGTCGTCACCCACCACGGTAAAGGCAGCACGCACGCCGACAATCAGCTTGACCAGCTCATACTGGGCCTGATTGGTGTCCTGATATTCGTCTACCAGCAGATAGCGGACCCGGTTCTGCCACTGTTCCAGGGCATCGGGATGTTCACGCAGCAGGTTGACCGGCAGCAGGATCAAGTCATCGAAATCCACCGCATTGTAGGCCTTGAGGCTTCTTTGATAGGCGGCATACAGCAGTGCGCTATGGGTCTGTAGATCGTTCTCTGCCGCAGCCAGGGCTTGCTCAGGGGTGATCAAGTCATTCTTCCAGGCGGAGATCTGCCACTGAGCGGTATTGACGACCGATTCGTCACCGCTGTTCTGTTTGCGCAAGAGATCCTTCAGCAGGGCAGCTCCGTCCTGCTGGTCGAAGATCGAAAAGCCCGCTTTATAGCCCAGGCGTTTCAGTTCCCGCCGCAGGATATTCAATCCCAGGTTATGGAAGGTGGAAATGTTGGGACCCTCACCCTTTTTCTGACCCAGCACGGCAGATACACGGGACTGCATCTCACGAGCTGCCTTGTTGGTGAAAGTGACAGCGAAGATATGCTGTGGCTCGATGCCGCACTGCTTGACCAGATAGCCAATCTTGGCGGTGATCACCCGTGTTTTGCCGCTACCCGCGCCGGCCAGCACCAGCAGGGGACCATCGATGTTATGCACGGCTTTGCGCTGATGCGGGTTGAGGTCGGACATGGCAGGCGTCAGTTTTGTGAAAGAGGGGTTGAAGAGGCGAAAGGTTACGCAGTGGTGAAGCGTAATTCAACCATGGAAAAGGGCGATTTTCAGGAAGATCTAGTTCGATCAAGGGGTTGCGAAAAAGGTATGGCAGGTCCGCACCCGGCACGCTGTTAAAACGTGGTTGGGTATTCTGTGCCTGATGAGAAAACCGGGCCAGCTTGTTATGATGAGGCTTCACATCTGCATATAACGATACGCCTTGTACCGGCTTCCGGTTAATCAGGACGCCATACCAGGGTTATCGCAATAACGAGAACGAGTAGAGACCCGATGGCATTGACCAGAGACAGGCATCACCAACCCCGAGCCGGTAAAGACAAGCATTTGACCCGAGAATCCTGGCGTGTTTTCCAGATCATGGCGGAGTTCGTGGAGGGCTTCGAGCAACTGTCTCAGATCAGCCCCTCGGTAAGCTTTTTCGGCTCCGCCCGCACCCCCCGAGAGCATCCGCACTATGCACTGGCGGAGGAGATTGCGCGGTTACTTTCAGACAGTGGCTTTTCCGTGGTCAGCGGAGGTGGTCCCGGTATCATGGAAGCAGCCAACAAGGGGGCCTTCGAGGGTAAGTCGACGAGCATCGGCCTCAATATCCAGTTGCCCATGGAGCAGTCGGGCAATCCTTATCAGGATATCTCTCTCAACTTCCGCCACTTCTTTGCCCGCAAGGTGATGTTCGTCAAACACGCCTCTGCCTATGTAGTACTGCCCGGCGGTTTCGGCACCCTCGATGAACTGGCGGAGATTCTGACTCTGGTGCAGACCGGCAAGACCCGGGAGATTCCGATTATCCTGGTGGATAGCGACTTCTGGCAGGGTTTGCTGGATTGGTTCCGGAATAGCCTATGTCCGGCGGGTACCATCGATGTTGAGGATCTCGATCTGGTACAGGTCTGTAATCAGCCTCAGGAGGTGGTGGACGCCATCTTTGCCCACTACGAGCCCCGTCGTTTCGAGCCGTCACCGGCTGAGCAGGAGATCCTGCTTGAACTATAAGTCTGCCCACCCGTTCGCTGGAGTCCGAGAGAGATGTTGATTGGTAAACCTGTGGTTATTCCCCTGGTGGGACTGCTGTTCGGTATGGGCGTCGCCTCAGCTGAGCCGGAAGCGGTGCCTGAGCCCCCCGAGCTACCGTTGCCCGATGTGATCGTGGACGGCGAGGTGATCGAACCCGAGGTCAAAATCATCAAACAAGAGGAGGGCACCATCTACGAGTACCGGGTCAACGGGCAACTCTATATGGTGAAGGTACAGCCCGTGAATGGCCCCGCCTACTACATGGTCGACCGGGATGGCGATGGTGAGTTCGATGCCCGCTCCAACGATCCGACCAGTATCTCCGTTCCGCAATGGATATTGATGCGCTGGTGATGGATCGACTGTCAGCATGAGAGGGTTGGCGTTACTGCTTGAACGCCTGGCCGGTCTTTTTGAGGCGATCAACGAATGGTTGGGACGTACTGTCTCCTGGCTCAGTCTGCTGATGGTGTTGGTCAGTGTCTCGGTCGTGATACTCAGATATGTCTTCGATCTGGGGTGGATCTGGTTGCAGGAATCGGTCACCTTCATGCATGCCGCTCTGTTTCTCGTCGGCGCCGCCTATACCCTCAAGCACGAGGGCCATGTACGGGTCGATATCTTCTATCGGGGCTTTTCACCCCGTGCGCAGGCCTGGGTTGATCTGCTGGGTAGCCTGCTTTTACTGCTGCCGGTCTGCCTCTTCATTTTCGTCATCAGTTGGGACTATGTGGCTCAGTCCTGGTCGCTGCATGAAGGGTCCAGGGAGGCGGGAGGGCTGGAAGGGGTCTTTCTGCTCAAGAGCCTGATCCTGATGATGGCAGGATTACTGGTGCTACAGGGGTTGGCAATTGCCATCCGCTGCCTGCTGCAACTTCTGGGGTTTTCCGACAGTGAGACTCAAGGGGCGGAGGCCTGATGGTCGAGTTCATCCCTCTGCTGCTGTTTCTGGTTGTCTGTCTGGTGCTCTTGCTGGGCTATCCGGTGGCCTTCTCCCTTGCTGGCACCGCCCTGGCCTTTGGCTGGATTGGCAGCATGACCGGCTATTTCGACGACGCCTTTTTGCAGGCGCTGCCCAACAGGCTCTACGGCATCATGACCAATGAGACGCTGATTGCTGTGCCCCTGTTCGTCTTCATGGGGGTGATGTTGGAGCGTTCCCGGGTGGCGGAGAACCTGCTCGACACCATGGCGAGCCTGTTTGGCCCGTTGCGTGGGGGATTGGGTGTTTCGGTGACCCTGGTGGGGATGCTGCTGGCGGCGAGCACCGGCATCGTCGGCGCCACGGTGGTCACCATGGGTCTACTGTCGTTGCCCACCATGCTCAAGCGTAATTACGATCCCGGTTTTTCCGCCGGCGTTATCTGCGCTTCAGGTACATTGGGGCAGATCATCCCACCCTCGATCATTCTGGTGCTGTTGGGTGATGTCCTCTCCGCCGCTTATCAGCAGGCGCAACTCGACATGGGCATCTTTTCTCCTGATACGGTTTCGGTGGGGGATCTCTTTGTTGGAGCACTTCTGCCCGGTTTGCTGCTGGTGTTGCTCTATCTTCTCTATCAGGTCGGTGTGGCATTTGTCAGGCCGGCATCGGTGCCTGCCATTCCTCTGGAAGAGCGGGAACAGGATGTGAAGCTACTGCTGACCCGCGTGCTCAAGGTGTTGGTACCGCCTCTGTTGCTGATCGTGGCCGTGCTCGGCTCCATTCTTGGTGGTTTGGCGACACCAACGGAGGCAGCGTCGGTCGGCGCTATCGGCGCCATACTGCTGGCACTGGCTCAGAGACAGCTAAACCTGGGGACTTTGACGGCTGTGATGACCGGTACCACCAAGGTCACGAGCATGGTCTTCATGATCTTTATCGGCGCTTCTCTCTTCTCACTGGTGTTCAGGGGATTTGGTGGTGATGAAGTGGTGACCGATCTGTTGACCGACCTGCCCGGCGGCGTGGTGAGTGCGATGATTGTGGTCATGCTGGTGATGTTCCTGCTTGGTTTCATTCTCGACTTTATCGAGATCACCTTTGTGGTGGTGCCAATCGTCGGACCTGTACTGCTCTCCATGGGACTCGATCCGGTCTGGCTGGGCGTGATGATCGCCATCAACCTGCAGACCTCTTTTCTCACGCCTCCCTTCGGTTTTGCCCTCTTCTATCTGCGTGGTGTGGCGCCCAGAGAGGTGACCACCGGTGCCATCTACCGGGGTGTGGCGCCTTTCATTGTCATCCAACTGCTGATGCTGGCACTGCTCGCATACTGGCCGCAATTGGCGACTTGGTTGCCTGATCTTGTCTACGGATGATTTGGGGCGTCAGGCAGTTCATTACGTTTCCCAATCTGCTCAGCCTGCTGCGTATCCTGCTGGCGCCCCTAATGCTTTGGTCAGCCTTGCAGGGGGAGAAAGCAGTTTTCCTCTCTCTGCTGTCGCTGGCCTGGATCAGTGATTGGCTCGATGGCATGCTTGCCCGCCTGACCCATCAGGTCAGCAGCTTAGGCTCGAAACTGGACAGCCTGGGTGATTTCATTGTCTATGTGACGCTGCCGGTAGGTATCTATCTGCTCTGGCCGAAGGTGATAGCTGAGGAGGGAGGTTTTATCCTGGCGGGCTTGGCCGCCTACCTGATCGCGCATCTCCTGGCATTTGTGAAGTTCAGGCAATTAGCGAGTTATCACACCTGGGCGGCAAAACTAACTGCAATCCTGATGGCTGTTTCGTTACTGGTGATGCTCGGTTTAGGCATTCATTGGATGTTCCAATTGGCAATTGTCAGCGTGATTCTCTCTGCTATTGAAAGTACTTTGATTACGTTCAGGCTTCAATCCTTTAGAAACGATATCCCAACCTATTTTCATTTGTTGGGCAAATTCAGAAATTGATCTGGCAGTCATGAAAACGGGAAGTCATCATAGTTGGCTAGGGAAGCTCTGAACGAATCGTTTGTCAGCGAACGTTTCCTCTCGCTTGCTTCAAAACTGCCATGAGCGAAGAAAAACAGCGCATTTCA
>JAHXHT010000125.1 GCA_025656435.1 Candidatus Thiodiazotropha sp. (ex Gloverina cf. vestifex)
CCACATCAAGGGTGGGCGAAATATAAAGACCTTCTTTTTCAATAACTTGAAAAGAAATGTTGGCGGAGAGAGAGGGATTCGAACCCTCGATGGAGCTACTAACCCCATACTCCCTTAGCAGGGGAGCGCCTTCAGCCGCTCGGCCATCTCTCCGTGTTTTGTAAAAATCGAACTCAGGCTTTTTGGTTATCCCTGAACCGATCCCTATCTGGCCACACGGCACCAGAAGGAGACGGAATTGTACAGATTTATTGCCTTACAAACAAAAAAACTTTGCCATCCTTGGCAAAGTTTCTGTTTACTACAGCTCACCTCGACAGGTGGGCTCAGAACCGACTCAAGAAGCATCTCCTTCAGACTGTTCCCGCTTGATTCTCTCGTAGATTTCCTCTCGATGTACCGTTACATCACGAGGTGCATTGACACCAATCCTGACTTGGTTCCCCTTCACGCCCAGAACCGTCACAGTGACTTCATCTCCAATCATCAAGGTTTCGCCAACACGGCGAGTTAGTATTAACATTTCCAGTCTCCCTGGTAATCCTTATTAAATATATCGAGCTAGAAAAACCATCTAGATCTCGATATGCCTTTGCCAACCAAGCCACCGCGAGTACGGGACTGGTATCTACATTTTAGCAACAGGACAGACCGTAAAAAAGTGCAAAAAATCCTGAAAATCTCAAAATTACAAGGGATTTGGGAGAAAATATGCTGTTTAGGATGCCTCTTCCAGATTGAATGCCTCATGAAGGGTCCGCACACCGAGTTCGAGGTACTTTTCATCTACCACGACCGAAATCTTGATCTCAGAGGTCGAAATCATTCGAATATTGATGCCTTCTTTAGCGAGCGCCTCGAACATTGTGCTGGCAATACCGGCATGGGAACGCATACCAACACCGACCAGTGATATCTTCACGATCTTGTCGTCCGCAAGGGCTTCTTGGGCATTTAATTCCTGAGCCGTGTTCTCTAGAATCGCCTTAGCGCGTTTGAAATCACCACGGTTAACGGTAAAAGTGAAGTCGGTCGTACTGGTATCAGCAGCTATATTCTGCACAATCATGTCGACTTCAATATTCTGATCCGATATCGGGCCGAGTATCTTGAAGGCCACACCGGGTTGATCCGGTACGCCCCGGATGGTGAGTTTCGCCTCATCTCGATTGAAGGCGATACCGGAAATCTTTGCCTGTTCCATGCGTTCATCCTCAAAGGTAATCAGTGTGCCTTCACCCTCTTCAAAACTGGAAAGGACACGTAGGGGGACATTGTATTTACCTGCAAACTCCACGGAGCGGATCTGCAGGACCTTGGAACCGAGACTGGCCATCTCCAGCATCTCTTCAAAAGTGATGCGCTCCAGCCGTCGCGCCTTCGGCTCCACCCTTGGATCGGTTGTATAGACACCATCGACATCGGTGTATATCTGACACTCATCCGCTTTCAGGGCCGCGGCCATGGCGACTGCCGTGGTATCCGAACCGCCACGACCCAGCGTGGTGATGTGGCCATGCTCATCGATACCCTGGAAACCGGCGATCACCACAACCCGACCTGCTTCAAGGTCTGCCTTGACCCTGGCGCCATCGATATCCCTGATACGCGCCTTGCTGTAGGCACTGTCGGTCAGGATATGTACCTGACCACCGGTGTAGGATCTTGCCGGGCAACCCAGTTTCTGCAGTGCCATGCTCAGAAGAGCGATGGTCACCTGCTCACCGGTGGAGACCAGCATATCCATCTCCCTCGGATCGTTGGTTTCATCGATCTCACTGGCTAGCGCGATCAGCCGATTGGTCTCTCCGGACATCGCGGAGACCACCACCACTACCTGATTCCCCTGATCACGGTGACGTTTGACCTTCTCCGCCACTGCCAGGATGCGTTCAATGGTACCGACAGAGGTACCGCCATATTTTTGCACGATCAGTGCCATCTCAATTCAACTTCCTATGAGGTATTAAAAAGTCTGCAAACACTTAGTTTGAGCGTCGCTGAACAGCGGCACATTAAACAACAAACCGAATGCCAGCGGAACCATACGCAATCAATTGGTGATACCTTGGAAAGCGGCTTATCCGGCATCCAGGCCCAATTGTGATTTTACCCAGGGTTCGACCAGTGCCAGTGCCGCTGACAGCGCCTCCGGGTTACTACCGCCCGCCTGGGCCATATCAGGGCGTCCCCCCCCTTTGCCACCGACCTGCTCCGCCGCCAATTTGACCAGGTCACCCGCTTTCATCTGACCAGTCAGATCCTTGGTGACACCAGCCACCAAAGAGACCTTACCGCCATCCACTGCAGCCAAAAGAATGACCGCAGAACCCAGTTTGTTCTTGAGCTGATCCATGGTGCCTCTTAAAGACTTCGGATCAGCGCCGTCAAGATGGGCGGCCAGTACCTGCACCTCACCGACGGAGACGGCCCCAGAGGCAAGGTCGCTACCGGCTGCACTGGCGAGCTTGGCCTTGAGCTGCTCCAACTCTTTTTCCAGTTTGCGGTTGCGATCCAAAATATGGCTCAACTTGTCTTCGATCTCTTCACGACCGGATTTAATCATCTCGGCAATCCGCTGCACCCGTTCCTCATCGGCCTCCATCCACTCGATGGCACGCTGACCGGTAACCGCTTCAATTCGACGCACACCGGCCGCTATGCCGGTCTCAGCGATAATTTTAAAGAGTCCGATATCACCCACGGCATTCACATGGGTGCCACCGCACAGCTCAGTGGAGAAATCCCCCATCCGTAAAACCCGTACCTCATCGGCGTACTTCTCACCGAATAGCGCCATGGCGCCAGAGGCCTTGGCCTGATCCAGTGACATCAGATTGGTTTCAACCGGATGGTTACAGCGGATCTGCTCATTGACCATCTGCTCGATGGTCTGCAACTGCTCTCGCGTAATGGGTTCGAAGTGGGAGAAATCAAAACGCAGGCGTTCAGGATCCACCAGGGAGCCTTTCTGGGTGACATGGGTACCCAACACCGAACGCAAAGCGGCATGCATGAGATGGGTGGCGGAGTGATTGAGCATGGTGGTCTGCCTTGTGTAGGCGTTCACCTGGGCGGTGACCTCATCACCCACACGCAGATTACCCTCTTCCAGCTTACCCACATGGGCAAAAAGTTCCCCAGACTGCTTGCGGGTATCCTCCACCTCGAACAATACGGATTTCCCCTCCAGGACGCCCATGTCTCCAACCTGTCCGCCGGATTCGGCATAGAATGGCGTACTATCGAGAAACACCACGCCAGTCTCACCCTGCTGCAGCCGATCGGCTTCCTGCCCTTCTCTTAAGATAGCGACGACTTTAGCCTGACCCTCCAAGTTGCCATAACCGGCAAATAAGGTTTCACCGTCCAGGTTCAGCTCAGTCATCTCCGCAGCACCGAACTGGCTGGCAGCCCGAGCGCGATCCCGCTGCTCTGACATTGCCTGATCGAATCCCGCCTGATCAATGGTGAGTTCTCTCTCACGTGCGATATCCGCTGTCAGATCCAAGGGAAAGCCATAGGTATCGTAAAGCTTGAAGACGGTCTCTCCCGGAATCTCCCTACCCTTTAGTCCAGCGATGGCTTCTTCGAGAATCTTCATGCCCTGTTCAAGCGTCTCGGAAAATCGCTCCTCTTCCAGGCGTAAGATTCGCTCCACCTGGGCTTGTTGCTCAATCAATTCGGGATAGGCTCCACCCATTTCAAGACAGAGTGACGCAACCAACTGGTGGAAAAACGGCTCTTTCATCCCAAGCATGTAACCGTGGCGGATGGCTCGACGGATGATCCTGCGCAGGACATAGCCGCGGCCTTCATTGGAAGGCATCACACCGTCCACGATCAAAAAGGCACAGGAACGGATGTGATCTGCAATCACCCGTAGCGATTTCTCTTCCAGGTTGCTGCAACCGGTAAGCTTGGCTGCTGCTGCTACCAGGTGAGCAAAGAGATCAATCTCATAATTACTGTGGACCCCCTGCATGACAGCAGCCAAACGCTCGAGTCCCATGCCGGTATCCACAGAAGGCTTGGGGAGCGGTGTCATCGTGCCGTCCGCATCCCTGTTGTACTGCATGAAAACCAGGTTCCAGATTTCGATATAGCGATCACCCTCCTCCTCAGGCGTACCGGGGGGGCCACCCCAGATACCTTCACCGTGATCGTAGAAGATCTCCGAACAGGGACCGCAGGGTCCGGTATCCCCCATGGACCAGAAGTTATCGCTCTCGTAGGCTTTGCCACCCGGCTTATCGCCGATACGGGTGAATCGGGCAGGATCGACGCCGATCTCTTTAAGCCACACATCGGCAGCCTCATCATCGTCCTGGTAAACCGTGATCCAGAGCTTCTCTGGCGGCAGCCCGATGGTTTTGGTCAGGAACTGCCAGGCGTAGTGGATCGCATCCCGCTTGAAATAATCACCAAAACTGAAGTTTCCCAGCATCTCGAAAAAGGTGTGATGACGGGCGGTATAGCCGACATTTTCCAAATCATTGTGCTTGCCACCGGCCCTCACGCAACGCTGCGAACTGGTAGCCCGATGGTAGTTACGCTTCTCACGACCGAGGAAAACATCCTTGAACTGCACCATGCCGGCATTGGTGAAGAGCAGGGTCGGATCGTTTTGCGGCACAAGCGGACTGCTGGAGACCACTTCATGGCCGTGCTCGGCAAAATAGTCCAGAAAGGCGTTGCGGATTTCAGCGCTGGTTTTCATATTTTTCGGGTACAAGATTACCGGTACAAATAAACAGTAAAAGATAACAGGATCTTGGCAGAAATGCCCGTTTTCTATGCGTTAAAACGGCCATTCAGTGGATTCACATTCTGACTGACAAAGAAAGAAATTCAAGAGAAAAACCCAGAAGACGTTGGCGTTTGCAATGGATGGTGCGGCAGTGCCTCACCCTACGCGATGGGCCACAAAAAGGTGGAAATCATCGGGGATGAAATTCAAAAACAGATGAAGGAATATTGACGGCGTTTGGCATTTACGGTTTTAGTGGGTGCGGCCCTGCCGTGCCGATTCTGACACAGTGAAGTCCCTGATCAGTCCAGCAGAAACTGCCGTATCAGCTCGCCGGGAAACCCCCGATACTCGAGAAAGCGGGCCCGCTTGGCCAGCTCCTTAGTTTCACGCACTCGCACGGCGCCGTACTTGGCATCATGCACATCCTCAAGCAGGGCTCGCCATTCATCCTCGTAGATTTCCAGATAGCGTTCGATGAGTGCAGCATCGATACCCCGCTCCCTCAGCTCCGACCGGATACGGACCGGACCCTGTCCTTTCCGCACACGACTCTCGATAAACGACTCGGTAAACCGCTCATCGCTCTGCAAACCTGTCTGTTGTAACCCGTCGAGTACCTGTTCAAGCAGTTCAGGATCGACCTGACGTTTCGCAAGTTTTCGCTTCAACTCTCGCCGGGAGTGCTCCCGGGCCGCAAGCAGTCGGACTGCCGCGGCCTCGATCTCAGCATGATCCGACCCGCTCAGGCTTCTGCTTCGGCGAGCACTTCCTCACCCTCGTCGGATGGCAACAGTTCGGCACGGATACGAGCCTCTATACCGTTGGCGATATCCGGGTTCTCCTTGAGGAAGTTGCGCACGTTTTCTTTACCCTGTCCGATACGGTCGCCGTTATGGCTGTACCAGGCACCTGATTTGTCGATAATCCCCTGCTTTACACCCAGCTCGATAAGCTCACCCTCACGGGAGATGCCCTCACCATACAGTATCTCGAACTGCACCTGCTTGAAGGGAGGCGCTACTTTGTTTTTAACCACCTTGACCTTGGTTTCGTTACCAACCACCTCGTCACCCTTCTTGATAGCACCGATACGGCGAATATCGAGACGCACCGATGAATAGAATTTCAGGGCGTTACCACCAGTGGTGGTCTCCGGGCTGCCGAACATGACACCGATCTTCATACGAATCTGGTTGATGAAGATCACCAAACAATTGGTACGCTTGATATTGGCGGTGAGCTTGCGTAAAGCCTGGGACATCAGACGCGCCTGCAGACCGACATGGGAATCCCCCATATCACCCTCGATCTCCGCTTTGGGGGTCAGGGCGGCTACCGAGTCAATCACGACCACATCCACTGCACCGGAGCGCACCAGCATGTCGGTAATCTCCAGAGCCTGCTCACCGGTATCCGGCTGGGATACCAACAACTCGTCCACATTCACACCAAGCTTTTCCGCGTATTGAGGATCGAGCGCGTGCTCGGCATCGATGAAGGCTGCAGTTCCACCTATCTTTTGAGCCTCAGCCACCACCTGCAGCGTCAGGGTGGTCTTACCGGAGGACTCAGGTCCATAGATCTCCACCACACGCCCTTTGGGCAGTCCACCGATACCGAGGGCAATGTCCAGATTCAGTGAGCCGGTCGAGATCGCCTCGATGTTCCGTATGGCGCTGGTGTCACCCATACGCATCACGGAGCCCTTGCCGAACTGTTTCTCAATCTGTCCCAGGGCGGCGCTTAGCGCCTTTGCGCGGTTTTCATCCATTCGGTCTACCTCATCTGTGCTGTCTGTTTCTGCCTGCCGGACATCCTTGCCGGCGGCACCTGTCTATCAATTCGAGGCCGAATTATCACACAGCCACAAGCTCACGTCATGAGTCTTAAAGAACGCTTTTTAGATGAAATTTCACCACCCCTTTAATACAAGTAAAAATTGTTGGAAATAATGAACCGGATGGATGCGGGAGTTAATGGAGATTCCAAATTGAGCCCTGGCAGAATCGCGCGGTAAAGACACACCCTACGGCAGATCTGAGTGTAGGGTGCGGCCCTGCCGCACCGTGACATCACTCTCAGCTGACCGCTCTCGACCCGCAAGCCAGAGTGATATGGACAGCGTAATCATCAACACCATTAGGGAAGCTCTGAACGAATCCATCGATTGAGGGATAATGGTGCACATTCTAGGCCAATCATTATATAGACCCCATGAAGCAAACAA
>JAHXHT010000126.1 GCA_025656435.1 Candidatus Thiodiazotropha sp. (ex Gloverina cf. vestifex)
GATTCGGGAACGCTTGTAATACCTATTTTTACTAATCATTTCTGAAGCTTAGCACCTGTTAATAGATGCTTAACTTCCTAAGACCCTTCTTAATTCAACCTGCTGGAACTTTTTCCTGTCATTTCAGTCAGATATATCGATTGGCTCTCATTACAGGAGAGTGCTAATATTCCAACAGCAATATGAATTGGGGTAATAGATGAGTAGAGCATTAGCATTAACCGCCCTGCCAACAGGCAGCATGGACGCCTATATCAGCGCAGCCTTCCAACTGCCTATGCTAAGCGCAGAAGAGGAGCACAATCTGGCGATTCGTCTGCGCGATAACAATGACCTGGAAGCGGCACAAAAACTGATCACCTCGCATCTTCGTTTTGTCGTGCGTATCGCACGTAACTATGGCGGATACGGTCTGGCGCTACCCGATCTGGTACAGGAAGGCACCGTGGGTCTCATGAAGGCGGTAAAGCGCTTTAACCCCGACATGGGTGTTCGCTTGGTCTCCTTCGCGGTCCACTGGGTCAAGGCTGAAATTCATGAATACATCCTCAAGAACTGGCGTATCGTCAAGGTAGCCACCACCAAGGCTCAGCGTAAACTCTTCTTCAATCTGCGCAGCTCTAAGAAGCGCCTCGGGTGGTTTTCCAAACAGGAAGTCGAAGATGTGGCCCAGGACCTGGGCGTCAAGCCTGAGACCGTACTCGAGATGGAGAGCCGCCTCTCCGGTCAGGATATCGCCTTCGACGGACCCACCCAGGATGACGATGACAAGATCATCTCAACACCTGCCGGTTACCTGAGCGATATGCGCATGGAGCCTGCCTCACTACTCGAAGCTAGCGACAGCGAGGCCAAAATGAAGCAACGTCTGTCCCATGCCCTCAATGGACTCGATCCACGTAGCCGGGAGGTCCTGGAAGCCCGTTGGTTGGGTGAAAACAAATCGACCCTGCACGAGTTGGCAGACCGGTATCAGGTCTCTGCCGAACGCATCCGGCAGATCGAAAAGAGCGCGATGAACAAGCTCAAGTCACAGCTTTCAGCTTGAGCCACTTGAAGAGTCTCTATCACAAACGACCCTATGGATAGATTGAAGCAAAAAAAAGCCCCGGACTAACCGGGGCTTTTTCTTTACATTAAGACCGCAATTCTCAAACAGTCTTTCTCTTTCGGGTGAAACCCAAACCAATCAATCCGAGCCCCATGAGAATAATGGATGCAGGCTCAGGGACGCTCGCAAACTGTTCGTTGATAACCAGATCATTCACTGCCCAGTGTTGTCCCCCACCGTAATATTGAGGGTCATCGACAAAATCATTACCTGTATGTATCACAAATGAGGTAAGTGCTGCCCACTCGGCATTGAAGAATGTGGGCGTTCTATCCACGAACAGATCAAGGGAATCGACCAATGTTCCACCATTGTAACCCTCGATAGTCAGTGTCTGGCTACCCCAGGCACCGGCAATGGTAAAACCGTTTAAATCAAAAACCCCTGCATTGGCCCAGGTGAAAGTAGACGGAGAAACTTCCCAAGGGTTGAAAGCCACATAGTTGCTACCGGTAACATCTGCAACATTCCTGTAGCCATCATTGTAGCGGGAAGCCCCATTCAGAAAATTAACACCGTTTGTCGTAAAGTTTGTATCGCCCGTAGCACTGAAACTGATAACCGTTGCCTGAGCTGATAATGCAGCTACTGACAATAGAATAGCCACTCCATAAACCAGAAAATTCCTACTACCCTTCTTCACAAATTGCTCCTTAAAATAAAAATAAAAACCATACAAAAAATAGCAATATTCTTGCCAATACTTATTTTTCAATTAATTTCAATCACTTATTGATTTACATTAATTATTTTATGGTATTTATGTAAGGATTTTCGACACCAATATGCGGAGTTTCCATTTTCACAATTAAAGAAGACCAACCGTGCTCCGAAAGCACTCACCTACCCGCACAGGATCTGACTCGCTCAGAAATGGAACGCGACATAGACAGGGAACATCAATCCAGTCACTTATAGTCTTAACATTATCTTCAAGTGCTGCCATCGCTGGCTCCACCTGATTTGCTACCCATCCCAGTTGTTTAGTGCCGCTTTGCTGGATGTGCGCCTCTGTCAACAGCGCATGATTGATACAGCCTAAGCGCATACCGACCACGAGGATCACTGGCAGATCGAGAAGACGGACAAGATCAGCGACGATAGTTTTTCCGTCTAGAGGCACACACCAGCCACCAACACCTTCAACCAAAACCCAGTCAGCCATGTCACTCAGACGCTTGTAGTACTCGACAATGGTTTGCAGATTTATGGGACGTTCTGCTGACTCGGCAGCCAGATGGGGGGCAATAGGCGACTCATAGGCGAAGGGATTGACCCATTCATAGGGAACCTCCTTGCTGCACTGGCTTTGTATTCGCTGTGCATCGTCATTCCGCAGCCCTTCAGGCGTCTTCTCTGCGCCTGACGCAACCGGCTTCATGCCCATCACAGATAAACCTTGGCACTGCAACCAATGCATCAAACCCAAAGTAATCTCAGTCTTCCCACAGCCAGTGTCGGTACCGGTAATAAAGAGCCCCCGAGCCATGACTATTTCGCAGGTAACTGCTGTCGCAGCATATCGACCGGCACCGTGGTCACACCCTCCTGGGACCTCTGCTGAGGCGCCCAGGCGTGTCCGTAGACGACCTCATAGCTGGCTGGCAGGCGCCCGTTTTGACGGAACTGCTCATAAGCCTCGTACATTTTAAGCAGACGTCCTTTGCCAGTCAGACCGCGCTGACGATCCCGGGTCACATTATGTGCACCCAGGGTCTTCAGATCGCGCATCAGCGAAGGAACATCTTCGTAGGTCAGCTGAAGTCGATCCACATCGACCACCGGTTCTGCCAGCCCCGCCTCCAACATAGCGTCACCGATATTGTGCATATCCAGAAAAGGGCTGACGTGGCTGGTCCCATCAACGGCCGCCCAGCTGGCTCGTAATTCCATCAGGGTATCGGGGCCAAAAGTGGAGAAGAGCAGCATGCCATTGGGACGCAGCACGCGAAGGAATTCACGGAATGTCCCCTGCAGGTCGTTACACCACTGCAAGGTCGCATTGGAGAAAATCATATCTACCGACCCATCCGCCAAGGGCAACCGCTCTGCATCACCACAGAGGCAAAGCGGCGTCTTGGATGATGATTCCCGCAACCGTGTCTGTTGTAACATCGGCAGGGCAAAATCGAGGGCTACCGTCTGCGCTGTATGATATTTCTGCATCAGTGCATGGGTCGCATCCCCGGTGCCCGCCCCCACATCCAGTACCACTGCCGGTTCATGGCGAATATATTCCAACCGGTCGAGCATACGACCCGCGATTTCACGCTGCAGTGCCGCCACTTCGTCGTAATGGGCCGCAGCCCGTGAGAAAGCAAGTCGTGCCTGACGTTTATCGATAGTCGGCATGGGTTCAGCATTCATTGAACTGCTCCAGAAACCGGCTCACCGCAAGATGCGTCTCAGCAGGGTGGGAGAGAAACGGGGTATGTGCAGCGCCGGCGATCACATCGGTAGTGGCATCCGGCAACCAGCTTTTTAGCAGGTTCGCAGCCGCCGCTGGTGCCAGGGTATCGCGATCACCGTAGAGCCAGGCTGTTGGGCAATCCAATACCCTTAGGACATCACGCAGATCGGCAATTTTCAGAAGATCGAGTCCGGTCTCCAAGGCCTCGGGATGGGGGTCTGGCCGTTCAGTCAGACGCATCTTGAGTCTGCGCAGCGTCTCCTGGGCAAGGTCGCTGCCAAGCATCTGTAGTGCAAGAAATCGCTCAAGGGTCTTACTGTGATCTTCCCCGAGTGCCTGGATGAACAGATCAAGTGTGCGGGGAGCCATCGCATGAGGCCAGTCATCCGCCTGCACAAACCTGGGCATGCCAGCCAACACCATAACCCCGGTAATCCGCTCCGGTGCCGCATGAGCCGCCTGTAGCGTGATCATAGAACCAAGAGACCAGCCGAGCCAAGCTGCGGAAGACGGTGCCACTTCCAGACAGGCCTCAGCCCAATCAGCCAGTGACTGCTGTCCCTTGAAGGGACTGTTGCCATGCCCCGGCAGGTCAACAAGGGTTACCCGATATTGCCCGGCAAGCACCTCGGCAAAATCCGACCAGACTGAGGAATTCATACCCCAGCCATGGAGCATCACCAGATCCCGACCTGAGCCTATAGTCTCCGTTGAGAGCCTCATGTCGTTTCCAGCTTTAGATTCGAAAGGGCGTCGAGCAGACGTTGCAGATGACGCTCAGTGTGGTTGGCGCTGAAGGTGATACGCAGGCGGGCGCTCCCTTCCGGCACCGTCGGCGGTCGAATCGCACTCACCAGAATACCTTGCGCCTCCAGCTGACGACTCCAGGCGAGGGCCTGTGAGGCGCTGCCGGCAAGTATGGGCTGGATTGGTGTTTGTGAATCCATCAAAGGAAGTCCCAGAGATTCGGCGGCCGCTCTGAACTGCTTTACCAATTGTCTCAGGCGCTCCCTGCGCCAGGACTCCTGTCGGGCGATACGAAGACTCACACGTGTTGCCTCGGCCATGGCTGGTGGTGGTGCCGTGGTGTAGATATAACTGCGTGCCTGTTGGATCAGTGTTTCGATCAGTTCTTCACTACCTGCCACAAAAGCCCCAAAGGTACCCAAGGCCTTACCGAGGGTTCCCATCAGTATCGGCACCTCATCCAGCCCCAGGCCGAAATGGGATGGACTGCCTTGCCCCTCATCCCCCAAGACACCGAAGCCATGTGCGTCATCCACCATCAACCAGGCATTATGAGTTTGTGCCAATTGAGCCAGTTGCGGCAGCGGTGCGAGATCGCCATCCATGCTGAACACACCATCGGTGGCAATTAATGCCCTGCCCTGCTCAGCACTCTCCAATTGACGCTGCAGACTCTCTGCATCGGCATGCTGATAGCGATGCATCTTTGCCCGGCTGAGTTGCCCGGCATCCAGTAGAGAGGCGTGATTCAGGCGATCCTCGTAGAGTTGATCACCCTTTTCCAGCAGGGCTGCAGCGATACCCAAATTGGCCATGTAACCGGTGGAGAAAAGTAGCGCCCGGGGTCTACCGGTAAATTCGGCCAGCTCCGTTTCCAGCGCATGATGAGCCGTTGTGTGACCTGTGATCAGGTGTGCCGCACCACTGCCAGCGCCATAGCTCGATGCACCCTGCTGCAACGCTCGAACCACCTCAGGGTGGTTGGCGAGCCCCAGATAGTCATTGCTGCAGAAGGTCAGTAGACGCCGTCCGTCGATCTGCATCTCAGGTTGTTGCGCTGTCTCAGCCACCCTGCGGGTGCGATAGAGGGAAGACTCCCGTCGTATCTCGAGTGTTTCCGCCAGATGTTGCTTGTTTGGCTCTGTCACAATTGCGGCTTGAAATCCTGTTGGAATCAGCCTGCCTGAGCCTGCTTGCAGGGTACCTTGGCCGCCTTGACCTCGGTCTCAACGGTCTGCTCCGTCTCGATACCGAGCCGCTGCAACAGCGCCCGATCCTTATCGGCTTCCGGATTGTCCGTAGTCAACAGCCGCTCCCCATAAAAAATGGAGTTGGCGCCAGCCAAAAAGCATAGTGCCTGCATCTCATCACTCATCTCGCTGCGTCCGGCGGAGAGGCGCACATAGGATGCCGGCATCAGGATGCGAGCCACTGCAATAGTACGCACGAACTCCAGAGGATCGAGCTCATCACTACCGAACAGTGGCGTGCCTTCTACCTGTACCAGCATGTTGATGGGCACCGATTCGGGATGCTTGGGCAGGTTGGTCAATTCGCGCAGCATGCTGGCCCGGTCGCGCCTGGACTCCCCCATACCGAGGATGCCGCCAGAACAGACATTGATCCCAGCATCTCTGACATGGGACAACGTATCCAAACGATCATCAAAAGTCCGGGTAGTGATCACGTTGCCGTAGAACTCCGGCGAGGTATCCAGATTGTGATTGTAGTAATCGAGGCCAGCCTCGCGCAGCTGTTCTGCCTGTGGCTGAGTCAGCATGCCGAGGGTCAGGCAGGTCTCCATGCCAAGTCCGTGCACCGCTTCCACCATCTCGATGACCTTAGCCAGATTTTTATCCGTGGGATTGCGCCAGGCAGCTCCCATGCAGAAGCGGGTAGCGCCCTTGGACTTGGCAGACTGTGCCGCTTCAACCACATCATCGAGCGGCATCAGCTTTTCCGCCTCCAGTCCGGTGGCGTTCTTAGCGCTTTGTGAGCAGTAACCACAATCCTCCGCACAGGCCCCGGTCTTGATACTCAGCAGACTGCTCATCTGAATCCGGTTGGCATCAAAGTGTGCCCGATGTGTCATCTGGGCTTTGAAAATCAGATCGTTGAATGGCTGATCCAGAAGGGCCTCGATTTCATCCAGACCCCAATCATGGCGTATGCTTGTCTCTGTCATGGTATTTTTCATGGTGCTCTTGGGAGTTGTTGCAGTGCGACAATAGACAACATCCCCGGATCTCTGTCAACCAAGGATGGTTATGCCGGTTTACAACTGTCTTAATTTTATACAGTCACTTATGCTGCCTGAGCGCTGTCCCTGCTGTGGCATTGCCACTGGGTCACAGCAGTTTTTCTGTAATGGCTGCTATAGCACGCTGCCTTTCAATACCCACGCCTGCCCCCAATGTGCTCTGCCACTTCCCCCCCAGGCACCTCCCCAGACATTATGTGGGCGCTGTATACAACATCCACCAGTTTTCCACGGGGGGTTTACTGCACTTCGCTATGAGGCATCCATCAATCACCTCATCAGTAGCCTCAAATTCAACAAACAACTCCATCTCGTGGAGCCCCTGGCAAACTTGATGATCGATCGTTTAGGGAAGCTCTGAACGAATCGTTTGTCAGCGAACGTTTCCTCTCGCTTGCTTCAAAACTGCCATGAGCGAAGAAAAACAGTGCATTT
>JAHXHT010000127.1 GCA_025656435.1 Candidatus Thiodiazotropha sp. (ex Gloverina cf. vestifex)
TTTGCGGGAGTCATGATGGAGTAGTGCACAAGCAGCTCTGCTGCAATGTGCAATACGGAATCGTGGCGGACGCAGGACGGTCGGGGGGTAACGGCTGTCGCGTTGGCGAGTCGATTTTGGGGACTCGGATGTCCCAAAATCTTTCACGAGGTAGCGACACGCTTGGCTGGCCTAGGCAAGGGAGTGGGTAGCGCGTTGTTGCAAGCGATCGAGGCGGAGGCGTTGCGTCTGGGGTTAGCACAACTTTCAGTAGAGGCCAGTATCACAGCAAGGGGTTTCTTTGAAAGAAAGGGCTTTGTCGTCGGTAGTGCACAGCGTGTGACGAGGCGCGGTGAGGACTTTCTCAATTATCTGATGTTTAAAAATATTGTTAATTAACTAGTTTTAAGCATCCAGATTGAATCTGGATTCTGGTATGAATGGATAGATTTTCGACTTGTGGTGTCTGTCTCTAAGCGGGATAGTCTTACCCTGTAATTTAATACCTGACTACCGTGGGTTCATGATGCTGCATAGTGCTGATTCCCCAGTGGTTAAAAAAATACATGCTTAACAGGAAGGTGAAGCTAAGATTTTTTAATGCCATTGGGGGGCAATATCTTGGGTGCTGCATTCGCTCTGAAAACACGGATTCAGGTCATAGTGACGACGGGTCACTGAGATTTGATAACGGGAGCGTTTGCAGTAACTCTATGCGGTTTTTTTTCTACATACTGGTGAGCTTTTTACTGCCGGTGCCAGTTGCGGCGCTTGATCTGAAAGTGGATGTTGGCGGTCTTGAGAGTGAACTGGAGGCGAATGTGCGCGCATTCCTCTCCATCGAGCAGGAGAGGCAACATGAGGGGTTAACGGTCTCTCGTCTGCGCCTGTTGCATGACAAGGCACCTGAGGAGATTCGTCAGGCACTGCAGCCGTTCGGCTACTTTGCGCCCAAGATCAAATCTGAACTGGAAACGCTGGAGGCCTCGTATCTGGTCAGATATCGCATCGATTCGGGATCCCAGGTGCCACTGAGTGAAGTTGATTTTCAGATAACCGGGGATGGAGCGAACGATCCCATGGTGACGGAAAGGTTTCCGCTATCGGTGGGAGATGCGCTCGATCTGGTTTTATATGAACAGGCCAAGCAGTCAATTCTTTCGCGGGTTACGGAAAAGGGCTATCTGGAAGCGCACTACACAGCCCATGAAGTGCGTGTGGATCGTGACAACTACACCGCCCGGATCAAGCTTCACCTGGAAACGGGTATGCGCTTTCGCTTTGGTGAGATCCGCTTCGAACAGGAGATTCTGAATCCTGAATTTCTCGCTCGTTATCTCAGTTTCGGCTCAGGTGATCCCTACAGTTATGAGAAGCTATTGGATCTGCAGGGTAAGCTGATAGACAGTGAATATTTCAAGCAAGTCGAGGTTAACTCAAGGCGCGATCAGATCGAGGGAGATCAAATACCGGTAGATATCCTGCTCTCGCCAAATAAGAAGAACCGCTATCGTATCGGTCTGGGGTATTCCACCGATACGGGTCCCCGCCTGACCCTGGATTGGAAGCGGCGGCGCATTGGCCGCGAGGGCCATCACATGCGCTCCGAGTTGCGTCTCTCCGGACCCGAGAAGTCGCTTACCAGCGAGTACATCATCCCGCTGGCGCGGCCGACAGTGGATTACATCTCCTTCGGCGCCTCTCTTGATTATTATGATCTGGATACCAGCAAGGGAAACCGTGCACTGCTCAACGCCTCACACTCGGTCGATCTTGACCGGGGTTGGCGAAGAACATTGACGCTGGATTACCTCTATGAGGATTCCGAAGTCGGTTCACAGGATGACAACGCCCGATTGCTGGTGCCGGGCATTACCTGGTCCCGAATCAAGGGGGGCAGCCGGGAGTATGTCACAAAGGGTAAGTTGCTCGAGTTCCATATCGAAGGGGCATCCGATTCGGTACTCTCAACCACCAGTTATGTGCAGCTCTATACCCGGGACAAGTTTATACACAGTCTGAATGATGACTGGCGTGTGCTGGCGCGTATCGAGCTTGGCGCTACCTGGGCTGATGAGCTGACTGAATTGCCACCCTCCAAGCGGTTTTATGCGGGTGGTGATAACAGTGTGCGGGGGTTTGGTTATGAGGATTTGGGTCCGAGAGATGGGAGTGCTGAAGTCATTGGAGGGCGATATCTGGCGGTAGGCAGTCTTGAGATAGAGCGGCGCTTTGCGGGTAAGTGGAGTGGCGCTTTGTTCCTGGACAGCGGCAACGCCTTCGATCCTGATTTCGATGCTGAGGTTGCGTATGGCTTTGGTTTGGGTGTGCGTTGGCGCTCTCCTGTCGGACCGCTGCGTTTTGACCTCGCCAGGGGCCACTATCTCGATGATCGGACACTCAGACTACATGTGGTTTTGGGGCCGGAGTTATGAGTGTCGCGAAGCTCAAACGATATCTTCTGATTGTTCTGGCGGTACTGGTATCGTTACTGGCGACACTGGTGATCGGGTTGGCTATTCTGCTCCACGCGCCGGGTGGCGTCCAATGGCTTATATCCATTCTCGATGAAGCGACACCCTATGAGATTAGCGTGGATTCCCTGGAGGGGAAGTTGGCCGGTCCTCTATCGATTCAGCAGTTGAGGCTGACGGATGGGGATATAAGCCTCAAAGCTGCAGAGATTAAGTTCGATTGGCGTCCTGCAGCTTTGTTGAAGGGTGATCTGCATGTGATCGAGCTTAACCTGCAGGATATCGATATGGTCTTGCCGGCAGGAGAAGCCCCGGCACAGGAGACCGAAAAAGCCCCTTTCGGTGGTGTGACTCTGCCCCTTAATCTGCAAGTCGACAGGCTACAGATTGTCGGTGTCAGTATCTCAAGTCCGGCCAACCCTGATCCTGTTGTTATCGAGTCTCTGGCATTCTCGGCCCATAGCCAGGCCGAACAGTTGATTATTGATCAACTGGAGATAGCCGCCTTTTCGTCACGACTCAGAGTCACAGGTAGTCTGGTGCTTTCGGCGGGACTACCGATGGATCTTACGGTGGATTGGTTGCATCACCTGCCTGAGGGGCCTGAGCTGACAGGCCGTGGCGGGATAAAGGGTGACCTGGAAAAACTCCAGGTTGTGCAGCAGTTGGATGCCCCGCTATCGAGTGGGCTCGAAGCCAGTCTCTTCGATCTTGAAAGTAAACCTCGGTGGGAGGTAAAGCTGACCCTGACAGAAAGTGAGCTGGGTCAGTTGATGAAGGACTTCCCGCTGCGAGTGAACGGCATATTGGAGAGCCGGGGCACGCCAGAGGATATAGACGTGAGTGCTGATCTCCAGCTGAGGCAGTCCGACTACGGAGAGGCCAGCCTGACGCTGCGAGGTGATTTCAGGCAGGACAAGTTCACTGCCGAGACACTGCGCCTGACCACGCCCACGGGTGTAAACATCGAAGGCCGGGGTGAGTACCAACTGGATGCATCGATGGGCCACTTCTCTTCTCAGCTGACCTGGCAGGATCTGCGCTGGCCGCTACAGGGGGAGGTAGTGCAAATCCAAAGTCGGCAGGGAGCGTTGAACATTACTGGTACACCTCAGGATTATCAATACACACTCACCCTGGATGCCCGATCACCGGGCCAGCCCAGCACCCAACTGGAGGCCTCTGGCCAGGGAGATCTCAAGGGTCTCAAGCTGGAGACATTGCTTGCCACATTTGAGGAAGGAAAACTGGCCGGGACGGGTGATCTGGCTTGGCAACCCAGCCTTCAGTGGCAGCTGCAATTGGATGGTGATGGAATCAACCCGGCCCTATGGCAGCGGGATTTCCCCGGGCAACTGAGACTCTTGCTGGACACCAACGGCCAGGTGACTGAGGCGGGCCTGCAGGCTGAGGTCAACCTGGAGCGGCTACAGGGTCAGTTACGTGACTATCCTGTCAACGCCAACGCTTTGGTATCAGTCGAAGGTGACAAACTTAGCGTCGAGTCGCTGCAGGTACTGTCTGGTAAAAATCGTATAGCACTGAATGGGACGATTGAAGAGAGCCTGGCGCTCGACTGGCAGGTGGATGCGCCTGCCCTGGAGTCTTTCTGGCCGGGTCTTGAAGGTCGTCTGGCTGGATCGGGACGCCTGAGTGGGCCCAGGGATACTCCCCGCATCGAGGCCAAACTTGAGGGAGAGCAGCTGGTTTTTAAAGACAACCGGATCAAGGGACTTAAGCTTGACGCTGATGTGGCGTTTTCCGGCGGGCAAGTCGTGGCGCTGTCTCTTCTCGCCGATGAGCTGAGTGTGGGCTCGGCTGCCTGGAGCCGCCTGGATCTGGCGCTGGGGGGGACCATTCCCAACCATAAGCTTGATCTGAACCTTAAGGGTAAAGCGGTGCCGCAGGCGACAATCAATATTACAGCCGGGTGGACTGACGCCTCTGAATGGATTGGCTCATTGCAGCATCTCACGCTGGCCTTGCCGGACTCGGGTGAGTGGGCGCTCAAAGACCCGGCTGGTTTTTCGTTGGCCGCCGATTCTCAGCAGATGGACCGCTTCTGCCTCGAATCCCAAGATGCAAACCTCTGTGGCGCCTACAGCGGGTCTCAGGACAAAGGCTGGGAGGGACAGGCAAGTCTGCGTGAATTCCCCCTGATGGTTCTACGGCCCTGGTTGCCAAATGGGTTGCAGATCAGCGGCAAGGTAGAGCTGGAGACCAAACTGAGGTCGAGTGCCGGCGGTCAGCCTCTCGGTGAGTTGAATATCAGGCTGCCTGGGGGGCGAGTGGGGCTTGATCTTTCAAATGACAAAGAGAGTGTGAGCTTTGCCGACGGTTGGCTGAGCGCCACGCTCGACAAGCAGGGTGCCAGAGCGCAGATGAAGCTCCCTTTAAAAGGGCTGGGCGCCATTGAGGGGGAGGGTGAACTGCCTGGTATCAATCTCAATGCTGATGATTGGGATCAGCAGTCCGTTGCAGGACGGTTGAGGGTGGGTTTGGACGACCTGTCAATCATTTCACTGTTCTCGTCACAGTTGCAGAATGTGCGGGGGAGAATTAATGGGGATGTCAGCCTCGACGGTACATTGGGTAAGCCAAAGGTGGCGGGTGGTGCCAATCTGGTCGAGGCTGCGCTGGATATTCCCGAATTGGGCTTGGAGCTGAGAGAGATGGCTCTGCAGGTCCAATCTCAGTCGCAAACACAATTAGGGCTGACAGGCAGTGTGCGTTCAGGTAAAGGCGTATTGCAACTAAAGGGTAGCCTGGGGTTGGATGGAGAGGCAGGGTTTCCTGTCCGGCTTGAGTTGCGGGGTACTGACCTGACGGTGGCCAACATACCGGAAGCGGAGGTGCTCGTAACACCCAATATCAGCTTCGAGCGGGATGGTTCACAGGCCAGGCTGAAAGGTGAAATCCAGATTCCTTTCGCCCGTATCCGGCCACGGAAACTGCCAACTTCCGCGGTAAGCAGTTCACCCGATCTGGTTATTATCAGTGCAGACACACTTGAACAGGATACGCTGGATAGCCACCTGTCCACCGAGCTGCGCATCGTATTCGGTGATCGGGTGAGTTTCGATGGGTTTGGCTTGCGTGGCAACCTCACGGGCAGACTGCTGGTCATCGATGAGCCGAAACGACCTGTGATCGGGCGTGGCAGAGTGGGTATCCGCGACGGGACCTATCGGGCCTATGGGCAGGATCTGAAAATCGAACGGGGATTCGCCCTGTTTGTTGACAGCCCGGTGGATAATCCGGGATTGGATGTCCGTGCTGTCAGAGAGATTGATGAGGTGACTGCGGGCATCCGGGTCGGCGGTACGTTGAAATCTCCTAAGATTGATCTTTTTTCGACGCCTGCAATGAGTGAAAGTGATGCGCTGACCTATCTGGTTACCGGGCGTCCACCGGGTGAAGGCGGTGGTGAGTCGGTGGGGCTGGCAGCCGCCCTGAGTGCTTCAGGCGCGGGTTCGGTAGCTGAAGAAGTGGCTCGCCAGCTAGGTCTGGACGAACTTAGGGTGGATGCGGGGAGCGGCCTTGAAGAGGCCTCGGTGGTGGCGGGAACCTATCTGTCTCCCAGACTCTACCTGCAGTACATCAATGAACTGGCATCCCGTGAGACTAAATTACGGATGCGCTATGACATCAACAAACGCCTGCAGCTGGAAGCGGAGACAGGAAAGTCTCAAGCCAGCGATCTTTTTTATACCTTCGATCGTTAACGCTATCTGTATGAACAGTATGTTTCGTATGGGATTCTGTTGGTGCTGAACCGTTAAAATCAGATGACAAGCCATTATCCTAAAAACCGCAGTTGACCGCTTCACCCTGATGGTAAGGTAATGAATTTGATGGGAACTACATTTGGAAACGCATTCACCAAAGGGGTGAGTCCACGCTACAGGGCGGATGGCACGCTTGCGGCAGCACATGGCGGCGTTACAACTCCTTGGAATAGAATGACTATTCCGCGTCGTTGTGCCTTGCCCTGCACCCCCGCAAACGCACCCTCCGCCCTGTCCAACTACAGTTTCTAGGATTACCGGGAAAGACCATGAGTGAGTCACCACAACAGATGAGGGTTTTTGAATCACCCGCCGTGGCTGAAGCCCATTTTTATGAGGCCTTCGCCAACATTGATGGTCAGCTGATGTCTGAAGTCTGGCTCGATAGCGAAACGGTCTTCTGTATCCACCCCAGTGGACAGCCGTTGATAGGTTCACAGGCGGTGCTGGATAGCTGGCGTGCCATGTTCAAGGGCGGACGCCCGCTGGCGCTCTTCTACAAAGTGGTGCGAAAACAGGTGAGCGAAGAGATGGCGCTGCATTTGGTCGAGGAGACGCTAAGGAAGCTCTGAACGAATCGTTTGTCAGCGAACGTTTCCTCTCGCTTGCTTCAAAACTGCCATGAGCGAAGAAAAACAGTGCATT
>JAHXHT010000128.1 GCA_025656435.1 Candidatus Thiodiazotropha sp. (ex Gloverina cf. vestifex)
GTGAAATGCACTGCTTTTCTTCGCTCATGGCAGTTTTGAAGCAAGCGAGAGGAAACGTTCGCTGACAAACGATTCGTTCAGAGCTTCCCTAGGAAACCCCCACCATAGGCAGTTCTTTCACAGTTTCGCCATGCTGGGCCTCGTGGGATGGGGAGTCCATAAGATCCATCAGTGGGAGCCGGAGGATGACTTTGAGCGATTGCTTCGGGGATTCCTCCTGGTTGGTGGTGCTGCCTATATCAGTCACTTGGCACTGGATGCTTTGACCAGAAGGTCTCTGCCATTAGTTGGTCGATGCTGAGTATATTTGGTTGATTCTTTATCGTTAATTCATCTGCCACGCATCAGCTTTGCGTGGCGAGTTTTTTTGTAGTGGAGCATTAGTTCCTCAATTTAAATAGAGTTAACAATGAAAACCATTCAAGTTGACAAAGATCGCGGTGAAATACCGTGTGTCATCCAGCTTTCCTCCTCGCATTCGAAAACGAGTTGATGTGTCTTGTGCAGAAAGTGGCATGAAGTTACAAGGTGTGGAGGCTGCTACATTTAGCAGGTAAATAAATGGACAGGAAGACAATGACTATTGAGCCAATAATTTGTTATCTGAAGCCTCTTTCTGATGAGGAGATCAATGCCATTAACAAATATTGGACTTTAAAAGATGAGTGCAATGAAGAATTTAAATACACGATGAAGGAGATAGATTCTCAGCACGGCACAGAGTGTAAGAAAGTGTCATCTTTGATCAAAAAAACCACATGCATGGCGCAAACCCCATCTTTCATTTGTAGTGATTGTAAACAAGCAATTCCAGCTAGAAATCGCAGTGAATTCGTAAGAAGGCTTAGCTCTAGCTCATTTCAATGCCAGGGGTGCGAGAAAAAGCAACTAGACTCACTCAGAGAAGAAAGCATCAAGATTCTGCTAAACTTTTTAGACAGCCAGCTGAACAAACTCGATTATTATTCCAAACTTTCGTATATCGACAAACTCGTTTTATCCGCGATACTGTCTAATGGATATCAGGAAAGAAAGCCGATTATTACACATGATACCAGAATGTATGTTAGTGGTAGTGAAAATGTTGATAATTCAACCCTCTCTCGATTAGCTGGTCTAGGAGCACTGGTTAAGATACACGAATTGCCTGAGGAAATTCAACTGGCGGAAATGAGAGTATACGGGCGATCTTCAGGTCAGTTTTATAGGAAAACTCGGAATGGGTATAGGCCGCAGAAAAACCCTCTTGCAATTGAAAAAGGGATTTATTTTTCTTTGCCAGCCGGCTTTAATAATTCATCAGAATTTTTTGCAAAAATATATGACGATATTACAAACGGTGGAATAACTACTGAAGAAATTGCCGAATTGAAGCAACTGGTTGTCGATATAAGGGCCGAAAATTTTTATCGATTAATTGAGCACATTTCTCAGGAATTTAAACTCGAGATATCTAATAGCGTTCCCCTAAGTGCACTCTTAATCCACCTCTCCGAAAACTACGCACTTACAAAGTGCTGTTATACGTTTTATTTCTTTGTTGAAAAGGTGATTGTATACATTTACAAGAATAATCCAGATTCATATTCAAGGCCCCATTTATTTACCAAGTTCGTTAGCAATTATATTCAAGAAGTTCAGGATAATGGCTGGGAATTAAAACTCACCCGTCAACTACCCGAAACCATTTTCACTTCAAACTTAGAAGCTCTGGTCTCTCGCAGTTTTATTGATGGCCATTTTAATTGGCATAGCCTTACGGCAAATGAAGTTATCGAACATTGGTTATCCAAAGTTTCGATACGTGACTGTCCTAACTCACCCCTTCTGGCATAAACTAGCAAACTAGTCACATGCCAATCAAGTAAGGAAGGTTGTAATACGCAGTAACAAGCTAAATAGTACAAGTAAAAGGTATACATACTATTAATAATTAGTGAAATAACATAAAGATAGATCTATATAGTATAAATATACGGGTTATTTGCCAGATTCTGCATTTTCTGATCTGTCTCCCTCGGCAGCAGCTGCAGAGAGGGCTATTGTGACATCCCTGCGGCGAATCCAGAGTGCCTTCTCCTCCTTCTTCAGTTGCTCATACCCATAGGCGGTTATGTAGGGTGATTTCGGAGGGGCTGGTGGGCGATAGCGTCCCATGGCTTACTCTTCGATATAATGGCCAATGGCCGGAAAATGATGAGATGTGATTATCGACTTTACCGTACATGATATCCAGATAGAATGTTTGACAAGCGAATAGTTAACACTATTTATCCCGCATTTGATTCATGGATTAAAGTAAATACAGCAATGTTATGTTGTTCAGATGAAGTTCTCGAATAGCTATGCACGTCTAGGTGATATTTTCTACGAAGCCGTCCTTCCTGAGCCAGTAAAAGACCCGAATAATTTCCTCTGGAACAGTAACCTGGCCAAAGAGTTGTTGCTTTCAGAAAACCTGACTTTATCCACAGATGAGATGGTTCAGGCACTTTCCGGAAATACAATTCTGTCAGGTTCCGAACCCATCGCTTTAGCTTATGCCGGTCATCAATTTGGCAACTTTGTGCCACAACTTGGAGACGGCAGGGCACACCTTTTGGGTGAAGTCGTTGATCATTCCGGTATCAGGAAAGACATTCAGCTTAAAGGCTCAGGCCAGACTGGATTCTCCCGCAATGGAGATGGTCGATACGCCTTGGGGCCTGCTATACGGGAATTTATCATGGGTGAGGCCATGCACGCCTTGGGTATTCCTACAACACGCAGTCTGGCCGTGACTGCCACGGGAGAAATCGTTTATCGTGAGACACCACAACCGGGTGCAGTACTGACTCGCATTGCTACCAGCCACTTACGTGTAGGTACCTTTGAATATTTTGCTGCCAGACAAAATCACCAGGCTATTGAACAGCTTTGTGATTACGCCATCACCCGTCACTATCCTGCGCTTCAGGAATGTCATCATGAACGATTTATTTTGTTTTTCGATGCAATCATGGAACGGCAGATTGACTTAGTGATTGAGTGGATGCGTGTAGGATTCATTCACGGCGTGATGAACACGGATAACACAGCTATCTCGGGTGAGACTATCGATTATGGTCCTTGCGCCATGATGGGGGTCTATAATCCGAAAACTGTTTTCAGTTCAATTGATCGACAGGGACGATATGCTTTTGGCAACCAGCCGGCTATCGCACAATGGAACATGGCGCGCTTTGCAGAAACCTTATTGCCGTTGATCGATAAAGATGAGGAAGCGGCCATCGATATTGCTCGTTCACACCTCGACAACTTCAAAAGACTATTCGAAGAGCGATATCTAAAAATGATGGGCAGAAAACTCGGAATCACCAAACTGCTCCCATCAGATCATAAACTGATATTCGGGTTGCTGGATCAACTGGAACAGAAGCAGCTCGATTACACAGACAGCTTTGATCGACTGACCCGGTCTCTCTCATCCCAATCGACGGAAGTCCAAGTCAGAGATGAGTTGGGGGATTGGTACACAGGTTGGCGGCAGCGTATCGACGATCAACAGGTTATGGGTACTGATGGGCAGGCACTGATGAGAAATGCCAACCCAGTGGTTATTCCTCGGAATTACCATATGGAGAAGGCCATCCAGACTTGTCTGGAGAGTAGTGATGCCGCTGCCGCAGAAGCTTTTCTTGAAGTGTTGACATCGCCTTATGCTTCAACCAACAAAACGCTGCAATACCAAATTGTGCCTGATGACGCTGACGTGGGGTATCAGACATTTTGCGGGACATGAATCAGATAGCGGCAGCCAAGGTTAATCGGAGAATGGGTTTAGTGATTACTAGCTGACTGGCTACGGATGCTGCCCGGCGATACACCAAGTACTCGCTTGAATGCTCTGCAGAATGCCGCCTCGGATTGATAGCCCATGCGGTCAGCCAGCAGCGAAATCGGTTCTGCGTTTTCTAGAAGTTTTGCACGGGCCAGCTGCATACGCCACTGGGTAAGATAGCGCATCACCGAATCGCCTACGAGGTCGGTGAATCTTGCGGAAAACCCTGAACGTGACATGCCGACCTATTTGGCCAATGAAGCGACAGACCAAGCCTTTTCAGGTTCACGGTGGATTGCAGCGAGCGGCCTTGCCCACGTGTCTGTCTCGCAAGGCCGCCAGCCAGCCCTGGTTGGCTTCGGGCGAAGCATCCAGCCAGGAGCGGATCGCCTGAATGATAAGAATATCGGCCAGATGGGTGATGACTGTCTCTCCCCCTGGTCGCAGCTCTTTGGCCTCCTGGGCGATAAAGCGTAAGGTGCTGTGCAACCAGCTTCCCTCTTCATCGGCCCAGGTGTCGATCAGTAGGACTTTGGGAAGGTGTCCGATGAGTTGTTGACCAGCAACGTGATCGAAGCGTACGACACCGCAGGTCAGGTGGGTCAATTCACCATTGCCCCCGTGACGCATGATCTCGTATCGGTCGCTCACCCGCTCGACCGGTATATCGAAAAGGGGCACTGTCTTGTCGGTGGGCTGACTGCGAATGATGTGTCCGTTGCCGTGGGGAACCAGGGCCAGACTGCCTTGCCGCAGCAGATGCGGTGCTTCGCCTTCCACTTCCAACCAGCACTCTCCGGCGGTTACCACATGAAACATCATGCGCCCTTCGAACGGTGGCAGCTCCACCCCCCAGGGAGCGGTCAACTCGGAACGGCAGTAGAAGGTACCGTTGAGCCTTAGCAGGTGCAGGGCTTCACCGAGGGGGTCGGTTAAATCTGGAATTGTCGTGTTGCTCCGCTGTTTCATGGGCGTCACCTTGCCACGGGTTCTGATTGGTCATCCATCATTATGGACGATCTGCAAATAAATATAGACTAAGTGTGATTGTGAGTCTTCATTTCCTTGCCTAACCTAAATTCATGGAAGCAAGTTCGTATTCAATCTCAATCTTTAACCGGCAGAGGAAACTGACATCATGAACCCTTCACCTATTCTCATCATTAGTAAAAACGGTAAAGTCGGCCACCGGGTCGACCAACGACTGCAGGCTCTGGGATACGCCACCCGTGGTGTATCCAGGTCCACAACCCCATCATTCGACTGGACGCGACCTGAGACATGGCGATCTGCCATGGAAGGTGCACGTACCGCCTATGTCGCCTATCAACCCGACCTGGCAGTTCCCCAGGCAGAATCTGACATCAGCGCCTTTGTGGAGATCGCACGCGAGGTTGGATTGGAGCATATAGTTTTGCTCTCGGGGCGAGGTGAGGCGGGTGCGCAACGGGCGGAAGATATCGTTAAGTCCAGTGGTCTCTCATGGAATATCGTCAGGGCCAGCTGGTTTTTCCAGAATTTCAGTGAAAGCTTCATGCTGGATGGGATTCTGGCGGGTGAGCTGATTTTGCCTGCGGGAGACATACTTGAGCCCTTCATCGATGTGGATGACATTGCAGACGTCGCAGTGGCCGCTTTAACCCAGCCCGGGTATCGTAACAGGCTGTTTGAAGTTTCGGGGCCACGTGCAATGACCTTCAGCCAGTGCATGGCAGAGATCTCAGAAGCCCTGGGTCGCCCTGTGAAATATACACAAGTACCAGTCGATGCTTACATTAACTCCTTGAACGAACAAGGCGTGCCGGATGAGATGCAGTGGTTATTGAGAGAGCTCTTTACCGTCGTTCTCGATGGCAGGAACAGTCAGGTGATGTCCGGCGTTGAGGCGGTGCTCGGAAGGCCGGCGACAGATTTCAAGACTTATATACAGAAGGTGATCGGGACAGGGGTCTGGACGGCTGAGACGTTTCAGGAAACTGCGTGACGTTCTCCCGGATTGTGGAGTGTTTGTATAGACCGCTGCTATCTGTAGCGGTCTGGTCTAGGATGCAACCTGAAGTATACATAGGCTCGTCTTGATCACTTGTTTATGTCAAGACTCTACAGGCAGACCCTCCAATTTCCACTCCGGAAGCCCGCCTGACAGGCGTCGGGCACTCATGCCTTTTTTCCTGAGTTTGGCAACGGCGTCAAATGCCAGCACACAGTGGGGACCCCTGCAGTAGGCGACGATCTCCTGATCGTGATTGAGCTTATCCAGATGCTTTTCAAGATCACCCAGTGGAATATTAATGGCTCCGGGTAGGTGTCCCGAGGCATACTCCTCCTCAGGTCGTACGTCCAGGACGGTAACCAATCCCTCCCTGGCTCTTTCCAGCAATTCTTGGGTGGGTAGGGGTTCCAGATTGTCTTTGACTGTCAGGAAATCATCCACCAGGCGATCTACATCAGCCAGATGGCGTTCCGCCACCCCCCTCAAAGCGTTGAGCAGAGCAGTGACATCCATCCCGCTCAACCGATAAAAGACCTTGTGCCCCTCCTTACGGTTTGTCACCAATCCGGATTGTCTCAACTGTTGCAGGTGTTGTGAGGTGTTCGCCACAGACAGTCCAGAGACCTGTGCCAGTGCATCAACGCTGCGCTCTCCTTGGGCTAGAAATTCCAGTAGTTCGAGTCGATAACCGTTACTCATCGCCTTAGCAACCCGTGCAAACTGGGCGAACAGGTCATGTTTAAAATTACCCATTGACAGTTGACTCCTGTTGTTATTCAATAATTCAAGAGATCTATTGAATAAATGATATTACAAGAATTATAGCAAAGGAAACAAGCGTGTCGCTACCTCGTGAAAGATTTTGGGACATCCGAGTCCCCAAAATCGACTCGCCAACGCGACAGCCGTTATGCCCCG
>JAHXHT010000129.1 GCA_025656435.1 Candidatus Thiodiazotropha sp. (ex Gloverina cf. vestifex)
CCTAACAGTCACAATTACGGCCATACAACCGCGCCTACGCCTATCGGGGACTAATCGCCTCGGCTTTCAGCCTTCCATGGCGATCAGCGTCTGACTGAGATCTATTTCATCTGCGTCTGCTCAATAACCGGCATTGGCTGGGCTATACTTGCTGCCACCACAGGTTTTCAGTGAAGATATCCGAATATAGCGCCACCTAAAGCGAAATAAGGAGTGCATCATGCACATTCAGTCCACCTGGAATCATTTTCTGCCCCTCATCTGCCTGCTCATATCATCAATGTCATTCGCGGAAGAGCAACCTGTTCGCTATGACCAGATCAATCTGAGCGCACAGGCCTCTATGGAGGTGGATAACGATACCCTCATCGCTGTCCTCTACGCTCAAAAAGAGGGCAGTGACCTGAGTGCACTGACCGATTTGGTCAATCAGGAGATAGCCAGCGCTCTAAAAAAAGCAAAGGCGACCGAAGGCATCAAGGTACAGACACTCGGCTACCAGACTTCACCCATCTATCAGCAAAAGAGATTGACCGGCTGGCGCGTAAAACAGTCGATCAGGCTGGAGAGCCGACAAAGTAAAAAGCTGAGTCTGCTTTTAAGCCGGCTACAGTCGTCTCTTGCTTTGGAATCAATCAGTTACACGGTTTCGAACGAGCAGCGCCTGAGCGTGGAGGAGACACTGATCAAACAGGCAATCAGTGCCTTCCAACAGCGGGCAAAGCTGGTAACGACCCAACTTGGTCACAAGACCTTTCGGCTGATAGAGATGTCGATCAACACTTCGGGGCAACCGATTCAACCCATGCGTATGCGGGCCAGCATGATGGCCATGGAGGGTAAAGTTTCCGCACCCAGCCTGGAGGCCGGTAGCCAGCGCTTACAGGTGAACATTAATGGACGAATCGAACTACAGATTCAATAGAAGGATATCACCGCCACCCACACAGTATCGAAAGATAAACAAAGTTCCTGAATAGGCACTTTCAGCCGGTTTTACACAGATACTGATCTTAAAAAAGAGTGATTACCTGCCGATAGACTTACTGCATCAGTCACAAGACTTGACCCCACCAGGTAATGTCCATGTTGTTACGCAGTACTGTTGCATGGATGCTAGTTTTCTTTTCCTTAGGCCTCTGTCTGGCTGACAACACAGTCGCAGATATCACAGAAGCCGGTCAGCGACCGATCACCATCGGTGTGTTAGCAAAACGCGGCACACAGGTAGCCATCGAACGATGGTCCCCTACAGCAGACTATCTGAATCAGCAGATTCCAGACTTGCACTTCCACATCTTACCTCTCACTTTTGAGCAGATACCTCAGCAGATCAAATCACAAGGCATTGACTTGCTGCTTGCAAATTCAGCTATCTATATTCAGTCCGAGCACAATTTTCATGCATTCCGTATCGCTACTCTGATCAATCGCAGTAGCAATTTCCCCCTGGCGAGCTTTGATGGCGCGGAGCAAGTCACGCGCATAGTCCGCTCGATGCGGGTTTTCGCCCATCCGGAAAAGCCAACTGCTGAAAAGAGCGATCTGAACAAGCTGATACACGACGTCGTTGCCATCTCACGTCACCGTTGGTCACATGCCGCAACCATTGAATTTGGCCTGCATGAACCGACTCTTGAGGCTGACTGTTTTCCAGGTGACATCTCACAAGCACTGCTAAACCTATTGGTCAATGCCGTTCAGGCAGTAGAGGAAAGAAGTGACGAACCTCCCGGCGCGATTCACATTAGCAGTCGCAAACTACCGACATATGTCGAGATTCGCGTGGGTGACAATGGCTCAGGTATCCCGCCCGAGGCAAGAGATCATATATTCAACCCCTTCTTCACCACACGGGACGTTGGGCAAGGATCTGGACAGGGGCTCACACTGACCCATGACATCATCGTACGCAAGCACCGCGGCAGCCTTCGCTTCGATACAGAAATGGAACGCGGTACCGTCTTCACCATCCGCCTGCCGATTCATTCAGATGAAGAAAGCCCTTCACCTGCCGTAGATGCCGTAGATGCCGTAGATGCCGTATTGAGCTGATCTCCAGGAAGTTTGCTTGTCGTCGATCCGTGACAAAAAAGCACTTCATTTTCCCCGAAGAACATCTGCTGTGTCTTCTTCAACCCTTTTGCTGAAGCAACCACTGAATGGCCGAAAGCGTTTCGCTCTTTTTCATCGGCTTGTGCAACAACATACCAATATTTAATGAGGCGATGAGACCGTCACCAAATGCATCGCCGTAGCCACTACATAATATCACCGGCACTTCATTATCCAGATTCCGCAGTTGCTCCACCATCTCAATGCCACTCATGCCTGGCATTGACTGGTCGCAGATCACAAGATCAAATCCTTCCGTTTCCTTGGTGAGTCGTCCCAGGGCCTGAAATCCATTGTCACAACAAATGACTTCAGCTTTGGAATCAGACAATAACGCCTCAAAATAAGCTTGAATCTGCGGTTCGTCATCCACAATCAGAATTGTTCTTCCTGCCAAGTTGACACCCAGCTCCAGTACCGTCCTGTACTCGGCTGTTTTCTTCAAGGAGATGTCAGCCGGAGGCAACAGTATCTCAAAGCTGGACCCCTGACCCGGGGTGGAGCTTACTAGCATATGACCGGCGTAAGACCTGATAATCCCACTGACAACCGCCAATCCCATGCCTGAGCCTTCACCCACTTCCTTGCTCGTCACAAAGGGTTGAAAGATATCATCCTTCAACCCTTCGGGAATCCCCTGACCGGTATCCTCCACCCGGATACTCACCCAACCACCTATCGCTGTCTCACCACAAATATTACAGCTTTCTCGGTTCAGCTTACGTGATGATACGGCAATTTTTATCAGACCAGATCCATCAATGGCATCCCTGGCATTGATGCAGAGATTCATCAACATTTGTTGAATATGCAGCGGATCCACCTTGACACTCGGTGACTGCCGGGGTAATTCAGTATGAATCTCGACCGTCGCAGGTAGCATAGGTATCAGCATTTTGACGATCTCTTTGATAAGAGGTACCAATGGCACTGGAACCGGCGATTTAATATTTTCGCCACGACTGAAGATCAGTAACTGCCGGATAAGATCCCGTGCTCTGCCACCGGCAATCTCTATTTGATAGAGGTAATTCTGCAGTTTCTCATCCACCCCGCCAAAGCGTTCCTGCGCCAACTCTGTAAAGCCCAGTATGCTACCGAGGATATTATTGAAGTCATGCGCGACACCACCCGTGAGTTGACCCACTGCCTCCATCTTTTGGGATATGATCAACGCCTCCTGGAACTTACGCGCTTCCGTATTATCGCTGATCATTGCAATCGTACCCGCAAAGCTGCCCTGACCGTCCTGACGCGGTGCAGCAGAGACATAGGTCCAAAGATCACTACCATCCCTGCGCCTAAACCTGAATTCATACACCTCAGAATTACCCGAACGACGCCTTTCGAGCTTCTCTTCAGCGACTCTCTGTCCCTCCTCATCCATAAAATCAAAGAGTGACTTACCCATTATCTCCGCTTCTGGGTAATCCAGCATACGAGCCATACTGGCGTTGACAAAAGTAGTGATTGCACCAGCATCGACAACCCACACACCTTCGAGCGCAGTCTCTACAATCTGGCGATACTGCTCTTCACTTTTTTTCAATGCAGCCTCTGCGTCCTTACGTCTCGATATATCCTGGTGGGTGCCGATCATGCGCAAGGGTTGGCCGTCCTCACTCCATTCCCGCGCCTGTCCACGCGCAAGGATCCACATATAGCTTTCATCTTTACGACGAAACCTGGTTTCTACCAGATAGATATCTTTATCACCCCGAAAGTAACTCTGAAGTTCCTCATAACAATCAGCAAGATCATCTGGGTGTACCCGAGACTCCCACTCATCAAAAATGTCGCTTATCTCATCCTCCCTGTAACCCAGCATCTCCTTCCAGCGTTTAGAATAGAACACCTTACCGCTTTGGATGTCCCAGTCCCAAACCCCCTCACCTGCCCCCTCCAGGGCGTATTGCCAACGCTCTTCACTGGCCATCAAATCCTCCTGAGCCTGCACGCGTTGACTGACATCCCGCTGTGAACTCATGTAGGCAATGATCTCGTCATGATCACCTTTCAACGGTGATATTTGATGCTGACAAACAAACAGGCTGCCATCTTTTTTCGATTCAGTATTTCTCGAAAAACCTGTTTTCCCTCTATCAACGCGCCATAAATCTGGGGGTGCATCTCTTCCGCATTCGGTTCGCCATTGAGTAAATCTGGTTTCTTACCTTCAAGGTCCTCTAAGGAGTACCCATACAGTTGTTGGAAGGCTGCATTGATATAAGTGATATGAAATGTCTGGTCGGTCAGCAGGATAGCATCGGTTGATTGCTCAACTATCTCAGACAAACGCTGCTGTGCCTGAGCAGTCTCCATCTGTTCCGTGATATCAATCATTACACCAACCAGATTAACAACACGGCCTCCTTCAACGATCACACTGGTGATATCGTGCAGCCAAACCTCTCGGCCGTCAGATGCAATCATACGGTAATTGAAACTATGGTCTCGCTGTTCACGCGTCGACTCAACACAATAGCCTGGCGCCCAATCACGATCATTCGGGTGTATGTGTGAAACCCAGAAATCAGCATCATCCAACCAGTTGGAGAGTGGATAGCCGAGGATCGACTCAGCCTCCTTACTGACAAAGGTAAATTTGAATGAATCCGGATCTGCTGAAAAAAGAATAGCCGAGGTGGACTCGACAAGAGTGCGGTATTGCTCCTCCTGAGATCTGACTAATGACTCGAGACGTTTTTGACGGGTGATATCGATCACTGTGCCTATCAGCACTTCCTGTCTTTTCATCTCTACAGTTTTTGCACTGACCAGAACATTTATCATCGAGCCGTCTTTTTTTCGATGCAATGATTCGAAGGTTACCCCTTCAGCATTCCTTACTCGATCCCAATAGCCCAGGAAATTTTCTTGCGTAATACCATCAATGATATCCCAGGGTGTCAGCCGTTCAATCTCATCCTGCGTGTAACCATATATCTTTAACGCAGCCTGATTGATATCTATAATCGAAGCATCCTGAGAATCGAGAATACCGACTCCAATTGGCGTGTTATCGAAGATGGCACGGAACTTCTCTTCGCTCTCTTTCAACGCTACGCTCGCATTACGGATTTCTGTTGCATCTCTCAGGCTGACGACGACTCCCTTAATCTCTCCCTGCTTATCTCTAAAGGGACTCCAGGTTGCCTCAATAAAACGGTATCCCACAGGCAAATGGAATACTTCAAGCTCACTGCTAACAAACTCACCGGCAGTACATTTTTCAAAAATCGGTTTGATTTTTTCTGCATAGAAAGCGGCGCCGACAACCTCCTCCACCCGAAGACCCTCGATCTCATGACTCTGTTTACCCCACAAATCGCAGTAGGCCTGATTGACCGCGCTAAAGACACCATCACGGCTGATATAGACAAGAGGATCTCCGCTATTTGAGGCAATTTCTTTATAAAGTCGAAGTCGGTCTTGCTCTATAACTGCAGCAGTCACATCGCGACTGATACCCATGACTCTTTGTTTTCCCGCTTTTTCAACCAATTTGGCGGAAGCCTCCAAATGAACCAACTCACCACTATTTCTATGGATGGTGTGTTGCCATTCGACAAAGGGCCGGGAATGAGAAAATAACTCTTCAAAGATATCAATGGCCCTGGATCGATCCGGCTCTGGAATAATCGCCATCCATTTGCGGAAAGACCCCAAGTCGTCAGTGGGTCCATAGCCAAGTAGCTGCCTAAGCGCTTTGTCCTCAATTATGTTTGCACCATCAACATCTATCTCCCACAGCGCAAATGTAGAAAATTCAGCAGCCTCGTTGAGTCGCTGCTGGCTGTAGCGTAATGCCTGTTCAGCCAGATGGCTTTCGGTAACATCCTTAACCGTCAGTAAAACACCACATATCACACCATGCTCATCCCGATACGGGTCATGTCTCGCTTCAGCATAGATGTTCTTTCCTGGATAGTTGACAAGGGTTGCATCAAACCGCACCACATCACCAGCCAGGCACTTTTTAAAATTTGGGGCAGAAACCGATTCATAAAAGTCTTTGCCCACATTCATGGAAATGTGCTTGCCAATCAGCTCATAGCGACTTTTTTTCCACAAGGAAAGATAGGCGTCATTGGCGACAAGATAACGAAGCTCCTTATCCAACAGGACAAGTGCATCACTGCTGGCTGAAACCATCTGTTCGTACTGCCGCAATTTTTCAAAATCATCCAGCTGATCAGTGACGTCCTCTATTGCGGTCAAATAGCCTGTAAGCTGACGTTCATTATCATAGAGGGGAGAGACCTGAATACGTCCCTTAAATTCGCGACCACTCTTCGCCATTAAATCAACAATCACAAGCTCGTCGCGTCGAGATGAATAAATGACTTCACCAGCATGCCTGAATGCTTCATCATTGGGATAGACCATGCGGGTTGAGCTACCCACCATCTCATCCTGCTCATACTCGAAAAGATCCAATGCCGTGTCGCTCATTTGGATGATATTTCTGTGCTTATCGGAAATGCCCAACGCGAATGGAAGTTGACGAAAACAAGCGTGTCGCTACCTCGTGAAAGATTTTGGGACATCCGAGTCCCCAAAATCGACTCGCCAACGCGACAGCCGTTATGCCCCGACCGT
>JAHXHT010000130.1 GCA_025656435.1 Candidatus Thiodiazotropha sp. (ex Gloverina cf. vestifex)
GGTCGGGGCATAACGGCTGTCGCGTTGGCGAGTCGATTTTGGGGACTCGGATGTCCCAAAATCTTTCACGAGGTAGCGACACGCTTGTAAAAGTTTTACTGACTTAACTGACGTATCTTAATAGGGTGTGCCTGCTTCGCTCGGATCACTGGGGTCGTGAGCGAAGCGGGCACAGAAAACTCGAACTCTAAAACTCAACACTCAAACTATTCAATCAATCCCACTTCAGTGCGCCGCCGGTCTGATACTCGGTAACGCGGGTCTCAAAGAAGTTCTTCTCCTTGCGCAGGTTGGCCTGTTCGTCGAGCCAGGGCAGGGTCGCTTCTGCGCCGGGGAAGGGCTCATCGATGCCGAGCTGTTTGGCGCGGCGGTTGGCCGTGAAGCGGAACTGGCCGATGTGGTCCTCTTTGGAGTAACCCAGTATCGGGTCGCGCATGATGTAACCGGCGTAACCGATCTCGGCGGCTTCGGCTTCGTCCCACATGTCGCGCAGGGCCTGTTTGTCCAGGGTGAGGTTCTCTTCCTGGATGATCTGCTTGACCACGCGGATGCCGAAGGAGGCGTGCAGCACTTCGTCGCGCATGATGTATTGCAGTTGTTCGGCGGTGCCTTTCATGAGGCCGCGGCGCTGCAGGGCGAAGATGGGGCTGAAGCCGTTGTAGAACCAGCAGCCTTCGAAGATGGCGCCGAAGAAGATGTAGGCCATGACGAAGTTGTGCAGCTCGTCCGGGTCGCGCAGGTTGATGTCTGCACGCAGGATGGAGGCGAGGCGGCGGTTGGTGATCTGGATCTTTTTGTTGATCTCCGGTACCACGCGATAACGGTTGTAGATCTCGCCCTGGTCGAGGCCGATGGTCTCGATGCAGTGCTGGTAGGTCCAGGTGTGCAGGGACTCTTCGTAGACCTGGCGCGCCTGGTAGATCTGCAGCTCGGGGGCGGACATCTTCTCCATCACCGCCAGGCCGATGTTGCGCATGGCGAGGATGTCGGAGGTGGTGAGGTAGGAGAGCACGTTCTCGTAGACGTGGCGCTCTTCCAGGGTCAGCTTGCGCTGATAGTCGTGGACGTCCTGCGCCATGTTGATGTCCAGCGGCGTCCAGTGGTTCTTGTTGGCGTTGAGGAAGTACTCCCAGGCCCAGGGGTACTTGAAGGGCGCCAGCTGGTTGATGTCGGTCATGCCGTTGATGACCCGCTTGTCGTCCGGGTTGACCGGTTTGACGTCGGAGACGACGGGGTCTCCGATGGCGGTATCGGTCTGCAGGGCCTCGACGGCCTCGTCCATCACATGGGAGTAGTCGGCCGGTTTCTCCGCCACGGCATGGGTGGCCTTGGCGGGTTCCGGCTTGGCGAGTGGATCGTCCCAGTTCAGCATTGTTGTTTTCCGCTCTCTTTATCTGTTGTCACTGTGGTGGTTCAACGGACGTCTGCCTATTGGCAGGCTTCACAGTCCGGGTCGAGGATGGAGCAGGCTTTGGGAGCTTCGCTGCCGCTGGTGTCGATCAGGTCGACACTGCTGCCGCTGCCGCCCTGTACTGAGGTTTTCTCCGCACCGGTGGCGCCGATGGAACGCAGGTAGTAGGTGGTCTTGAGTCCGCGCACCCAGGCCAGTTTGTAGAGGTTGTCGAGCATCTTGCCGGAGGGCTCGGCCATGTAGAGGTTGAGGGACTGGCCCTGGTCGATCCATTTCTGGCGGCGGGAACCGGCCTCCACCAGCCAGCGGGCGTCGATCTCGAAAGCAGTGGCGTAGACCGCCTTGATCTCGTCCGGGATACGGTCGATGGGTTGCAGGGAGCCGTCGTAGTATTTGAGATCGTTGATCATGACCTCGTCCCACAGATCCAGTTTCTTCAGGTCGTGGACCATGTAGGGATTGACCACCGTGAACTCGCCGGAGAGGTTCGATTTGACGAACAGGTTCTGGTAGGTGGGCTCGATGGACTGGCTGACACCGCAGATGTTGGAGATGGTCGCGGTAGGTGCAATCGCCATGGTGTTGGAGTTGCGCATGCCCTGGATCTGGATCTTGTCGCGCAGGGCGTCCCAGTCGAGGGTCTGGCTCTCGTTCACCTGCAGGTAGTCGCCACGCTCCGCCTTGAGTAGTTTGAGGGAGTCGATGGGCAGGATGCCCTGGCTCCACAAGGAACCCTCATAGGTGGAGTAGCGGCCGCGTTCCGCCGCCAGGTCGGAAGAGGCCTGGATGGCGTAGTAGCTGACGGCTTCCATGGAGCGGTCGGCGAAGTCCAGTGCCTCGTCGGAGGTGTAGGCCAGGCGCTGTTTATAGAGCGCGTCCTGGAAACCCATGATGCCGAGGCCCACCGGCCGATGACGCAGGTTGGAGTGCCGCGCCTGGGGCACGCTGTAGAAGTTGTAGTCAATGACGTTGTCGAGCATGCGCATGGCCGTGGTCACGGTCTTCTGCAGCTTCTCCAGGTCGAGGCCGTTTTCCGTCACGTGGGCGGTGAGGTTGACGGAGCCCAGGTTACAGACGGCGATCTCCTGCTCGTTGGTGTGCAGGGTGATCTCGGTACAGAGATTGGAGCTGTGCACCACGCCCATGTGCTGGTTGGTGTAACGCAGGTTGCAGGGGTCCTTGAAGGTGATCCAGGGATGGCCGGTCTCGAACAGCAGGCCGAGCATCTTGCGCCACAGATCGTTCGCCTTGACCTTTTTCACCACATCCATCTCGCCACGGGCCGCCTTCTCTTCATAGGCGACATAGGCCTTTTCGAAGGCCTTGCCGGTGAGGTCGTGCAGGTCCGAGGTCTCGTTGGGGGAGAACAGGGTCCACTCTTTGTCTTCGGCGACCCGCTGCATGAACAGGTCGGGGATCCAGTTGGCGGTGTTCATGTCGTGGGTGCGGTGGCGTTCGTCACCGGTGTTCTTGCGCAGCTCGAGGAACTCCTCGATGTCTACGTGCCAGGTCTCCAGGTAGGCGCAGACCGCGCCCTTGCGCTTGCCGCCCTGGTTGACGGCCACTGCGGTGTCGTTGGCCACTTTGAGGAAAGGCACCACACCCTGGGACTTGCCGTTGGTGCCCTTGATGTGAGCGCCGAGACCGCGTACCTGGGTCCAGTCGTTGCCCAGGCCGCCGGCGAATTTGGAGAGCAGGGCGTTGTCCTTGATGCTGCTGTAGATGCCGTCGAGATCGTCGGCGACAGTAGTCAGATAGCAGCTGGAGAGCTGCGGCCGCAGGGTGCCGGAGTTGAACAGGGTCGGTGTCGAACTCATGAAATCGAAGGAGGAGAGCAGATTGTAGAACTCAATGGCCCGTGCTTCCCGGTCGATCTCGTTGATCGCCAGTCCCATCGATACCCGCATGAAGAAAGCCTGGGGCATCTCGAAACGGGTGCCGCTCTCGCTGTGGATAAAGTAGCGGTCATAGAGGGTCTGCAGACCCAGATAGGTGAACTGCAGATCCCGCTCCGGCTTCATCGCATCGATCAGTCGATCCAGGTCGTACTGGCCGAGACGGCCGTCGAGCAGTTCCAGTTTCTCCGCCTGTTGTATGTAACGTTTGAAATAGCTGCCATAACGTTCAGCCATTTCTGCCTGGGTATTAACCTGGGTGTCGAGACTGAGAAAATCGAGGGCTTCACGACGCAGGATGTCGAGCAGCAGTCGGGCGGCGACCTGGGAGTAGTTGGGCTCCTGGTCGATCAGGGTGCGGGCGCTCATCACCAGGGTCTGGGAGACATCGCTCTCTTTCACACCGTCGAACAGATTGCGGCAGGCATCCTGCAGGATGCGCGCGGCATCGACTTCGGCCAGGCCGTTGCATGCCTCGTTGACCAGTGCCTGCAGACGTTCGATGTCGAGTGGGCGGGTAGTGCCATCTGCCAGGGTGACGTTGACCCGGTGCTCCTCGGGAATGCCTTCGATCTCGGCGCGCTTGGCGGCCTCTTCGGCCCGTTTCTGGGTCTGGCTTTCGCGATAGAGCACATAGGCGCGGGCTGCCTTGTGTTCACCGGAGCGCATCAGGGAGAGCTCAACCTGATCCTGGATATCCTCGATGTGGACGGTGTTGTTCTCGCGGCGGCTCAGCGCATTCACCACCTGCTTGGTCAGCTCCTCGACCATATTATGGATGCGGCTGGATGCGGCGGCGTTGCCCCCTTCGACGGCCAGGAAGGCCTTGGTCATGGCCACATTGATCTTGCTGGGGTCGAAGTGGGTGACCTTGCCGTTACGTCGGATGACCTGCAAGCCGTTGCTTGCCGTCTGGGGTGTTTCGGTGAGGCTGTCTGTCTCTGCGGGTGGCCGTGAAACTGCAACGGAAGCGTCGGTATTGGCTGCCTGAGTCGCCATTTCGTCTCCTAAATAATGTGTCGGGTAGGCCATGTCGCCTAAGGGCATAGGTGCCCGGACTTCGATGGACTACTGGTGGTTATGTTTTTACCGGCAGGAAGATTGTCATTGTGTGAATTCTTCCCCTGCCTGAAATCGGCATCCCGCATTGGGTGGTGATCCTGACGCCGGTCTCTTTCCTCTTGGCCGGTCGTTGCCGGCTCGGTGCGTTTGGCTGGTTGCGCAGCGGGATTCTATGCCTGCTGTCTCAAACCAGTAAACACAATATATATCGTATTTGAGCGATGTCAACCACAATATGTTGTGCATGAAGCTGTGGAAAAACATGTGAAGAGTGTGTGTGTTCTGTGGATAAGTTCTGGGTAGTTTTGCCAATTTCCCGGTAAATCATTAGCTTAGGAACTGATTGTGAAATAGATGGGATGATTGTCGGGTAGGTAAGTTTTTGTGGTGTTCCATTGACCCTGTAAGTGGAGCCGAAAACAGAACTGCCACTACCGATTCAGGCAGTCATTTACATGGATTTTGGAGTCTGCTCAGCCGCTTAGTACGGGAAAGGTATTGGCATAGTGCGGGAGATTGCGTATTGTTCAACCTGTCTTTAAAGACAGAAACATAATCAAAATAGAGAAGATGAGGAGTTGCATCCATGCTTGTCAGTGAAATCATGTCACGTTCGCCCAAGACGGTGACACCAGATACCAAACTATTGGAAGTGGTCTCGTTGATGTGCCTGTTCCGCTATAGCGGTCTGCCGGTGGAAGAGGATGGAAAGCTGATCGGGATTATCGCAGAGAAGGATGTGCTGCATCGCATGTTTCCCAAGCTTGAGGATTTCAAGGACGTGATGGCGGTCCCCGACTACGATGAAATGATGTATCAGTATAAGGATGTGGTGAATCTCAAGGTCTCGGATGTGATGACGCCCAATGTCATTACCGTCAGTTCCGACATGCATATTATGAAGGCGGCGACTGTCATGGTGCGTCATAAGTTTCGCCGTATCCCCGTAGCCGATGGTGGCAGGCTGGTGGGTATGCTCAGCTTGGGCGACATTCACAAGGCGATTTTTCAGAGCAACCTCTCGCATAACATGCTCTAGTGTCGTGAGGGAGTGATCGGCCCGGATGTGAGGCCGAAGGCATCGAAAGAGAGCGGCGCAATGCGCCGCTTTTTTTATAGGGATAGGGTGGTGCGGCGGGGCCGCACCAAATGTTCGGTTCTATAGGATCTGGGCGATCTGCTGTGAATACCAACATTGAACCTGACGCCCGAGCAATAAAAAACCCCGAGTCCATCGGCCTCGGGGTTTTTTTCGCTGGTGTGGTTTGTCTAGGTCAGAACTCGCCGGTAGCCCCGGCAACCATCACATCGAGCATGGCCTGATTGACACGAATGGCGATCTCGGTGAGTTCGGGCGGCAGCAGCTCGCTATTGATCAGCATGTCGAGGTTCAACATCATCAGCCAGAGTTTGCCGTTTTTGTCCTCCACCATGGCGATACGGCAGGGCATGTAGGCGGCATAGATCGGATCGTGCAGGATCATCATGCGGGCATCTTCCGGATTACAAAACTGGAAGATATCTAGATAGGGGGTTTTCAGGCCGCGGGCCTCCAGCTCTTTCGATACCTGTTGACGGGCAACGAATTTGAGGTTGATCTCAGTCGCGCGGGACATCAGTGCCTGCACAGCATCATCTCTGGTGACACCGTCTTTAACGCTCATCTGTACTACTGTCTGCTTGATATCGGTGATGTTGATTTCCGGTTGTTCCGCAGCCAGGGCGGAGGCAGTCAGGGCCAGGCTTAGCACCAATGCGAGTCCCAGTGCTTTAATCGATTTCATAGGGTTCTCCCGAGTTTTTGTCGGTTCATTCATTATTGTTTGTGAGTCCATTTACTTTTTGTTGCCGGGTGCCAATGAAGAGACGTAGGCAAGCAGCGCTTCGATATCCCGGTCTGTCAGTTCGTCGAATGTCTCGTCCTCAGGGTCGTCGTCGTGGATACGTTTATCCCACTGGAACATCTTGATCTGACGAAACAGATAGCGAGGGTACTGTAAAGCCAGTGCGGGAATGCCCTTGCGTGATTTACCCATCCCGTTTTTCCGATGGCAGGATTTGCAGTCTCCTTCATAAAGCTCTCTGCCGCGAGTCGCGTCACCTGGCCACTCTGGGATTCTATTCAGCACCGGGTTGATCTTTTCCAGGTTGACGCTCTCGTAGTAGGCGGCGATATCGTCAATTTCCTCTTCACTGATGGAGTGTAGAGAGGAAGTGATCACCATACGCGCCCGCTGATCGCCATGGAAGGCTGAAAGCCGAGGCGATTAGTCCCCGATAGGCGTAGGCGCGGTTGTATGGCCGTAATTGTGACTGTTA
>JAHXHT010000131.1 GCA_025656435.1 Candidatus Thiodiazotropha sp. (ex Gloverina cf. vestifex)
GTCGGGGCATAACGGCTGTCGCGTTGGCGAGTCGATTTTGGGGACTCGGATGTCCCAAAATCTTTCACGAGGTAGCGACACGCTTGTTTCTTTGGAGTTTTTCAATTGCTCAAATCAGCACTGCTTGGAAAAATTTCTTTCTGGTTGATCGTGATCGGCACCTTTGCACTGGTAACATCGCAGCCAGCCTGGCCGGAATGGTTGTCACGTATGGTGTTATCAACCGGTATCGCGCTGGGTATCACAACGATTGCCGTTGCCGTATGGAACAGAAAAAAGCGTAAGGACTGAAAAAGTGCTTTTGATATTTATGCCAAAAAATCAAAAGAGGAACTGAAAAGCAAAAGCATTTTTTACTGTTATCACACGTTCAAGATCTCTTTCCGCAATAGCCTCCTTAAATAGTCAGCTTGAGCGTTTTTCTGAAGTAAAAAAAAGCCCGGCGGGGAGCCGGGCATACAATCACAAGAAGGGAGGAGTGTGATAAATCAGTGAATAAACAGACCGCCGTTGACTGGCAGATTTGCGCCGGTAACGTAGGTGCTTTCGCTGTCAGCCAGGAAGGCGACGGCTTGCGCAATCTCTTCAGGTTGACCCATGCGGCGCATGGGAATACCGCCAACGATGGCATCACGCACGTCATCGCGCATGGCTGCAGTCATTGAGGTCTCAACATATCCGGGTGATACGGTATTGACGGTGACGCCTTTGGCGGCGCCCTCGTAGGCCAGTGCCATGGTGAAACCGTGCATACCGGCCTTGGCGGCGGAGTAGTTGGCCTGGCCGAACTGGCCACGCTGTCCGTTAACCGATGAGATGTTGATGATACGGCCGAATCCGCGCTCGATCATGCTGTTCCAGATCGGCTGCGTGACGTAGAAGGCACTGCTGAGGTTGGTATCGATAACGGCATCCCACTGATCGTCGGTCATTTTCTTCATCGTGCTGTCACGGGTGATGCCCGCACAGTTGACCAGGATATCTGCAGGACCGAACTTTTCGGTAATCTCATTCATCAGTGTGGTGCCGCCTTCAGCGGTGGAGACATCGCCGGAGACCACAGAGATTTCAGCACCCTGTGATTTCTGTTCACTAATCCACGCATCTGCACTATCAGCTTCAGATGGATGGCAAGTGGCCACCACTTTGGCGCCTTCATTGGCGAGGCGCAAACAGACCGCGGTACCGATACCGCCCATGCCGCCGGTAACGACAGCGAGTTTTTCTTTACAGCACATTTTTATCTTTCCTCTCGTATCGAATAACTCAATCTTGCCAGAGACCTGTATGCCGGTTTTCAGGTTCGGCAGGGCAGGCATCTGACAGCATTCAGCTTAAAAGAAAACCGGCAGGTAGCCCCGCCGGTTTTCAATATATGCCAGGAGAATTAAGCTGCCTTCTCTACAGCTTTGGTCACCTGCTCATTCACGGAAGAGAGGCTGCTCTCTACCCATGCACGAACTTCTTCGCTGGTCTTCTGGCTCAGCTCGACCGCATCGCGGGTGTTGCTTACCATCTCTTCACCCAGCTTGCGGGTAGCGTCCATCTGGCCGCGGACAACCTCGTGGTAATCCTTAGCTTCAGAAACCAGTTTGATCTGCTCCAGGCTGGTGTTCATCAGGCTGCTGTAGGCGGCCATCTGGCTATCCATAGCTTGGTTCCAAGCCTTCAGGGTAATATCGGTCAGCTGACGGAAACTGTCGTAACCGTTGCTGTTGATCTCGTTCATCATCTCAATGCTCTCTTTTGCCTTGGTCATGGTCATATCTCCAGTGTGTGAATTGTGCGGTGCAGTAATGTTGCATTGCAGCATAAGGCAGGTAAGGGGGGTTGTCAAGAAAAAGTTGTGCGCCGCACAAATAATATTTGGGGATTGTGCTCCAGGACATGGAGCGTGGGGATGCTTAGAGGATGAATTCTGTTTTAATTACTTAATAAACAGTTGGTTAGGTTGTTAAATGGATGGCTATGGTATCCGCTTTTATCCCTTCTCATCCGATTTTGAGGGCTTGGTACCGGCTGCGTTGAAGAAGTTTTTCTGCATATCCGTCCACATTTTCATATTTTCTTGAGCCACCTGAGTCATGGCGCTGAACGGGTCTTCACCGAGATTCTTTCTGACCTGATCTTGCTGTTGAGTGAAGAGGCTCAGGCTCTGTTCCAGGTAGCGGCCGAAGATCCCCTGAAGGGTGCCGCCATAGAATCGAATAATCTGGGAAAGCATGTTGGCAGTGAACAGGGGTTCGCCGCCGGATTCCGATTCCAGAATGATCTGCAGCAGGATATTTCGCGTGATGTCCTCTTCCGTCGTGGAGTCGACAACTCTGATTGCTTCACCCTGGATGATGAGCTGGCGCAGCTGGGCGAGGGTGATGTATTTACTCTCTTCGGTGTCGTAGAGCCGACGGTTGGGGTATTTCTTGATGATGCGATCGGACATGGGTGTTGGCTTGATATCTGGTTGGGACTACCGGCCAGTATACCTCATTAGGCGGGACAAGCAGAATACGTTGATGCAGTTCGAAGTCTTACCATGCTTTGGTCCTGGGGTCCTGGGGTCCTGGGGTCCTGGGGTCCTGAAGGTGCGGCCTGCCGCACCATTTCATCGACTCAGGTCAAACTTTCTCCACTGCCATGGCGACACCCTGGCCACCACCGATGCAGAGGGTAGCCAGACCCTTGCTGGCGCCACTGTGCTGCAGCTCATGCAACAGGGTCACCAGCACACGGCAGCCGGAAGCGCCGATAGGATGCCCAAGGGCGATGGCGCCACCATGGACATTGACCTTCGACATATCCCAGCCCATCTCTTTATTCACGCACATGGCCTGCGCGGCGAAAGCCTCGTTGGCCTCAATGCGATCGAGATCGTCGACTGACCAGCCAGCCTTTTCCAGTGCCTTGGTTGATGCCGGAATCGGACCTGTGCCCATGATGGCCGGATCAACACCGGCGGAGGAGAAGGAAACGATCTTCGCCATGGGAGAGAGCCCCAATGCCTTGGCCTTGCTTTCCGACATGACCATCACGACAGCGGCGCCATCGTTCAGACCGGAGGCGTTGCCTGCCGTTACCGTACCCTCTTTGGAGAATGCAGCACGCAGTTTGCCCAGCTTTTCGGCGGTGGTGCCGGGGCGAGGGAATTCATCCCGGTCGAAGATAATAGGGTCACCTCGGCGCTGGGGAATCGATATCGGAATGATCTCGTCAGCGAAGACACTTTCGTTGAGTGCTGCTTCCGCCTTCTGCTGGGAACTGGCGGCAAATTCATCCTGGGACTCACGAGAGAAGCCGAATTTCTGGGCGATATTTTCAGCAGTGGTGCCCATGTGGTAGTTATTGAATGCATCCCACAGGCCGTCTGTGACCATGGTGTCGATCAGTTTCCAATCACCCATTTTGGCGCCATTGCGGGAATTTGGCAGCACATGGGGGGAAAGGCTCATATTCTCCTGACCACCGGCGATGACGATCTCCGCATCACCGCAAGCCACTGCCTGCATGGCCAGGTGGACGGCCTTGAGGCCACTGCCGCAGACTTTGTTGATAGTCAGTGCCGGTGTCTCGACCGACAGCCCGGCGGCAATACTCGCCTGACGGGCCGGGTTTTGGCCGACGCCTGCGGTCAGTACCTGACCCAGGATGACTTCGTCCACTTGCTCGGCTTTGACACCTGTTTTCTCAAGCAGACCGGTGATGACTTTTGCGCCCAGCTCGTGGGCGGGGATGCCTGCCAGACTGCCTCCAAAAGTACCAATGGCGCTGCGGGCGGCAGCGACGATGACGATATTCTCACTCACGTTGGGTAATCCTCGTATTTGTTTTGATGGAAATTTGGCTTGCCGGCCCATCCATTGAGCGTTCAGTCAAACATGACTGCCGGGTTAGTTTTAGGACGTTTTTTCCGGCTACGGTGTATGTTGCAGCGCACAAATTTTATTGCTAGCTTAATAAACATCCAAAGCATGACGGTGCTTCATCGAGCGTCATAAGGACGGCTTGGATGCAGACACGGCCTGTAGGGAATGGGTTTCCTTGCAAGGCTTCAGTAAGCATACCAATTGACACAACAACAGGACCACACCCAATGAGCGATTCACCTTTCTGGAACGATGACTGGATGAAGACCCAGCAGAAATACTGGGAGAACTGGACCGATATGAGCCGCCAGGCGATGGGCATGGAGCAGCCGGCCAAGTCGCCGCTGGAATCTGCCATGGACCACTGGTGGCAGGGTATCTCTCCGTCCACGACTGATTTCAATCAGGACTTCATGGGCAAAATGATGGACCAGAGCAAAAGCTTCTTCCGTATGGCTGAGAGCTACTAGCAGAATGCCGGGCAGAGCAAGAACTGGCTGGATGCGGCCAACAGTACGATTGCAGACCTGCAACAGATGTTCTCGGGTGGTATGGATAATGTCTTCAATGGCGCAGAGACTGCCGGTGATGACGCCGTGCATAAGATGATGGCGTTCTGGGAGATGCCCATGGACAACTGGCAGCGCATGGTCTCCTCGCTTTCCCTGATGCCGGGAGATGCACTGAGAAACATGCCCCATACCGACGGTCTCGACCGCTTTCTGAGCGCACCGGGTCTTGGTTACATGCGAGAGGAAGAGGGCCAGTACAAGAGGCTGATGCAGCGGATGGCCGATTACCAGCGTGCCCTGGGTGAATACTCGCGCTTCTTCTCCAACCTCGGTCTGCTGTCAGCCAATCGCCTGCGCGACAAGGTGCAGGGTCTGGTGGAAGAGGGTAAGCAGATCGACAGTGCTCGCGGTCTCTATGACCTGTGGGTCAGCAGCAGTGAAGAGGTCTACGGTGAGCAGGTGATGACGCCTGAATACGCCAAGATTCATGGCAAAATGGTCAACTCGCTGATGTCAGTCAAACAGAAGCTGAGCCACATGGTGGACGAGAGTCTGGGCAGCCTGAACATGCCGACCCGCCGCGAACTGCGCACCCTGCAGGATCGATTGCAGGAGTCGCGTCGTGAATACAAGGCGTTGCGTTCCGAGGTGGAACTGCTGAAAGAGCAGATGATGGACCTGCGCAAGCCTTCACCGGCATCAGCCGAACCCGCAGCCAAACAGGCTGTACCGGTCAAAAAGGCCGCAGCAAAGAAAAAGGTGAGTAAGAAGAAATCAGCCGTCAAGAAATAAGCTGACAGCTGAGTTTGATATCTATCCGTCACCCAATCAGACAATGAATACCAGACAAGCGTTTGGAATCGAGGAGAACAGACGTGCAACCATTTAATATACGACCCGATCAGATGGCCGAAGAGATGCTCGACTACAGCCGCAAGCTCGGCAAGGGCGTGCAGAATTTATTGAACGCAGAAAAGATCGACACCGGCGTGACCCCCAAGGTCGAGGTCTCCCGTGAGGACAAATTGAGCCTCTATCGTTACGAGGCGCCGGGAGATGTGGTGCAGAGTTCAGTGCCGACACTGATCGTCTATGCGCTGGTTAATCGCCCCTACATGACCGACCTGCAGGAGAACCGCTCCACCATACGCAACCTGTTGGCCGCCGGTCAGGATGTCTATCTGGTGGATTGGGGCTACCCCGATGAGGCAGACAGGTCCCTGACCATGGACGACTACATTAACGGCTATCTCGACCGTTGTGTTGACGTGATCCGCAAGCGTCACAAGCTGGACAAGATCAACCTGCTTGGCATCTGCCAGGGCGGCGCGTTTAGTCTCTGCTACGCCTCCATGCATCCCGACAAGGTAAAGAACCTGATCACCATGGTCACGCCGGTGGACTTCAAAACCCCCGACAACATGCTCTCAGCCTGGGTGCAGGATATCGATGTGGACATGATGATCGATACCCTGGGTAACGTACCCGGTGAACTGCTGAACTGGACCTTTCTCTCACTTAAGCCCTTCAGCCTGACAGGTCAGAAGTACCTCAGCATGGTCGATGTGCTGGAAGACGAGAACAAGCTGAAAAACTTCCTGCGTATGGAGAAATGGATCTTCGATAGCCCGGATCAGGCCGGTGAGACCTTCCGTCAGTTCATTAAAGATTTCTATCAGAAAAACGGTTTTCTGAATGGTGGTGTGAAGATTGGTGAGCGTATGGTTGACCTGAAGAATGTCACCTTTCCGTTACTCAATATCTACGCCGAGCAAGACCATCTCGTACCACCGGATGCTTCCCGCGCCCTGCGTGGAATCACCGGCAGTAAGGACTACACCGAGCTCTCATTCCCCGGTGGCCACATCGGCATCTATGTGAGCGGCGGCGCAGAAAGAAGTACCGCCCGCCATCGGCAACTGGCTCGACGAGCGCAGCAAATAGTCCGTAACGTTTGATCCTCCGCCGGTATTCAATACCGGTTTCCTTAGGGGTGCTTCTTCAGCACCCTTTTTTTTGTTTCAAAAAAAGCGCAGTGTGCGGCTTGCCTCCGTGAATTGATTGAACATCAGCTTGCCAATCTATCGAGCGGACTGCGCGCACCCTGCCCACCATGGCCTACCACGTGTGTGTAGATCATCGTCGTTGAAACATCTGAATGTCCCAGCAGTTCCTGCACTGTTCGGATGTCTGACCCCGTTTCAAGCAGATGGGTGGCAAAGCTGTGCCTAAGGAAGCTCTGAACGAATCGTTTGTCAGCGAACGTTTCCTCTCGCTTGCTTCAAAACTGCCATGAGCGAAGAAAAACAGTGCAT
>JAHXHT010000132.1 GCA_025656435.1 Candidatus Thiodiazotropha sp. (ex Gloverina cf. vestifex)
TGAGTTCGTCAGGAGTATATATCAGGATTCGTATGGCAGCAGCTAGGTTCTAGCCCGATCTCTTTGTTAGCAAGCTCTGAGGCCGTCTGAGGGCGCTTTCCTCAGAATTCGTCAGACACCAACCGCAAAAAAAATAACGCTGTACAATATTTGTACATGCCAGATACGCCTATTATTTGTATAGTCTTTTGTAACCTTGTTTGTAAGGGCGGAATTCTTCTTTGGAATCAAGAGGGTGTAAGAGGCTGATTGGAAGGTTTTACTGTTAACCTGGAAAGATTTACTGTTAGCCTGGAAAGATTTACTGCGCATTATGCGAGATACCCACAGGGTTACCCACAAAAAGCGTGGATAACTTTGCGAAATAAGCGCGGGACGCTGAAGAGCGGATTAAAGCCGAAGACCTGGGCGAGGCGACTCAATTGCCGGGAAAACGAAGCAGCTTGGAGCTCTTCAGTGCCTTTTCGTGGAACTGAAACGCAAGGCTGACCACGGTACGGCCTCTCTTTTTGACTTCCCACTCAATCTCAAGCCCGGCTTTTCGGCGCAGCTCTTCGATGGCGGGATTGATTACGTCATTCTTCAGGTGTTTGAATTTCTGGTATCTGCCTTCTAGGCCTAAGCGGAGCCTGAAATCCTCGATAGTCACCGCCATCAGGCCCTTCCTGCGCCAGCTGATCAATAGCTCATAGAGCCGCAGGGAGTGCGTTGACTGAAGATGAGCGATCTTTTCCAGCTCATACTCAGTGAAGCAACGGGAAAGCATCGTGAGATGCGGCTTCACTTCCTTCGAAAACTGCAATGTGACCGCACCCTCCCACTCATGACGCACCACGGGCGACCGAAGCCAGTGGATGGCACTGCCCCTCGTTCCGTCTTCTCTCCTGGGCTCAAGCGTGCGCGTGTGCAGCTGCTCAGTACCGTTTTTTAGCGCCTCGTAAGCATAGTTGAGCGGCGTTTTGTAGATGGCGGCGTATTCGTGCGCCGTGAAGGTGATCTCCGCTGGCAGCGGCTTACGAGAATCGATCTTTGCAATGCAGGCGAGCAAAATACGTTGCTCGACAAGATTGAGCTGATAATTCGCCTCTATTAGACTATTTGTCTTGCACACGATAAATACTCCTTCTGTCTTTTTCATACCAGTACTGACCTTGAAACTACGTAAGGGCTAATTACTGATCTTTGACCCACCTCAAGGGTGGGCGATAAATAAAGACCGCTCTTTTCAATAACTTGAAAAGAAATGCTGGAAGATACTGTTTCTGCCCAGTTCTTGGCCTGACGGGAAAGGGTTTCCGCGTCTCTAATTATTAAAATGGGCCGCCACTTTACCCCAAAGCGTAGGATTTTTCAGCCACATACTGAGTGTTGAACTGGACCACCCGGTCGATTTTGTAAAAGGAGCCTAAGCTATGGCTATGAAATATCGACTTTCTCGAGCTGCTACAGGTTGCATCGTCCTGATTCTCCTTCTGCTCTTCTTCAGTGGTAACGTGCTGGCAGCCAACCTAACCCTGGAGCGGAAAATCTCCCAACAGCTCGATAGCCCGGCACTTATCGGTGAATCCGTATGGCTAGAGACAGGGAATATTCGCTTTTTCGCCATACTAAACGAGTCACTCGCCACCGAGCGTATCGGCGGCGTCATACTGCTACACGATACAGGGCAGCATGCCGATTGGCATGAGAACATCGCGCCACTCAGCCATCATCTGCCGGAAAAAGGTTGGGACACACTCTCAATACAGTTACCGATAACCAGCAAGCTAGATCTGACATCCAATACCCTATTGGGTGATGCATCGCTCCGCATTCAGGCCGCTGTTGATTATTTTTCAGCCAGGGAGAACACCAATCTGGTTCTCATCGGTCATGGTCTGGGGGCACATATGGCCTTGACCTATTTGGCGGAAGAGCCTTCTGTGTCAGTACGCGCGCTCGTCGCCCTCAGTCTCTCCGCAGAGAGCGGAAAAAACAAGGGTACTGTCATCTCTTCTATCAGTAGCCTTAAGGTACCCATGTTCGATCTCTATGGCAGCCTGGACCAGCCGAATGTGACAGACAGCGCCAAAGCGCGTCGAGCCGCAGGCAAGAAGCATCTCAAAGAGGAATACCGGCAGAGTCAGATCATGGGTGCAAACCATGACTATACGGGCCTGCAGAAGAGTCTCCAACGTCGTATTGAGGCTTGGCTAAAACGTGTTGCACTGGGCATGGAGAAGCCCCGCTAGTCCAGACAGAGAGCAGTGGAGGTGATTAATCCGCCTGCATCAAACGACGGATACGTTTGACGTAGAAACGCGTCTCACCCGGTGCGTGAGGGGCCACCTGCTCCCAGCTTTTCACATCACCGACCTTTTGCGCCCGCCTGAAAGCCCGAAGCACATTGCGGTAACCGGCATTGTAACTCGCCATGGCGAAGGCCAGGCGCTCTTCTGTGGGTAAGCCTTTTTTCCATTTCCGGTAGAGCATACGATCGTAGTAAATCCCTGCAGCAATATTCCAGCGGGGTTCATCGATATGGGTAAAATGGGGGTTTTTGTCCCGAATATCCTCATAGGTTGCCGGCAGGATCTGCATGATGCCCTTGGCACCTGCCGAACTGGACGCATCGGGCTGCAATCCCGACTCCGCAATACCCTGGGCCTTGAACCACCGCCAGTCAACGTGTGGGCCGAAGTAGTGCTTGGTGTATTTACGGAAGTGGCCGTCGTAACTATCACTCCAGTAGCTATCACCCACATGGCGTACCAGACTGGCATAGGCCAGACCCGGCAACAACACCAGCAGAAGGAACCAGCGCAGCGTCAGCATGCAGGCAATAGACCCTCAGTTGAGGCCAAGACCGATAACCAGTCCGAGGGCGGTACCGATACCGATAAAAATACCCATGATCATGATGCCAACCGCGATATTTCCCTTTTGCAATTCATCCGGAATACTGAAATTGACAATATGGCTAAAGACCTTGCAGCCGAACCACATGAAAAAGATCGTCAATGCACCACCAAAAATGACATAGACGAAATTGAGCAGGACGGGGTCCATCGAGTCGGTCATATCTGCCCTCCGGAGGCATAAATCATGGTTTCACTGCATGTCGTACGGATCATGCAATACCCTGAAGAAAAACATAGCTATTGGTAGAAAGCAAAACTTAGACGGGGTATCCATCACCCTCAAATATTTTATTCGAATCATGAGAACAAGGATTACAGGACGCAAGCTGAACCGCTCACCTCGACTCACATCTCCCGAGCCTCTTTTACACGCTCATAGGCTTTTTTGATCTCATCCGTCTTTTTGGCCGCCATTTTCATCATCTCTTCCGGCAAGCCCTTGGAGACAAGTTTGTCTGGGTGGTGCTGACTCATAAGCCGTCGATAGGCCCGTTTCACCTCTTTATCGGTGGCGTTGGCGGATACGTTGAGAATGTCATAGGCATCTTCCAGGGAAAGAGGCTTTGGTTGTGCGCGGCCACCAGCGCCTGTACCCGCATAGTGAGCCTCCGCACGCACCCGCTGGACCAACAGACGGAAAGTAAACTCAGAGACATGCATCAAGCGACATATATGCAACAATACAGACTCTTCCTGCTGGTCCATCTGCCCGTCGGCGAATGCAGCCTGAATCTGGATCTCCATGAACATCTGAATCAGGGTCTGCCGGCGATGACATTCCCGCCGGAATTGTTCGATGACATCATCCAAAGGGAAATCGGCGGATTTGCCTTCGTTGAACAGCTTGATAGCGGTCTGTCGCATCTCATCGGAGAGCGACATCTGGGACATGACTGCTTGAGCCAGCCTTATCTCATCCTGCGAGACCCGACCATCGGCCTTTGCCAGATGCCCCATGACGGAAAATGTGGTGGTAAAAAAGGCGGCCTGAACCCGCTCCTGATCACCCGGCCCCCGAGCCACACGGTCCTCCGGCAGACCCTGTATCCCTTTATCAAAACGATGCCCTAACGCAGCACCCAATACAGCCCCAAGAGGGCCGCCCAACATATAACCGAATGCACCACCAACCAACTTACCCCACCAACTCAACGGCTCACCTCATTGCTAAATGATTCGAATCACGGCGACACCATACCAGTTGGCACTCATCCTAGTCACTTTCCATGGATATACTGTTCGTCGCTGAAACTGTGCACCCAGGCAGGATAAAAGGCCACCAGCATGGTGATAATCCAGCCATTCACCAGCGCCTCGGGAAAAAACATCAACGGAAAAAAGGGCATTATCGTAAGGCTCAACTCAGCCATGGTGTAAGCGCCGCTCAGCACAAGCAGATGCATGGCAAGATAACCGCTGGCGTAACCCACTATCCAGGCAGTCAAGAAACCATTATCCAAGACATAGACGAAAAAATGCTTTGGCAACCAGGAGCGTACCAGTACCAGGGAGACCTGTGACAAAGTAATCGGTAGCAATACCACCGTAAGAAAACTGATGAGGTATCCCTGCCAGCCATAGCCGGCATTCAGACTGACTGCGACAAGCGCAAGGCTGGCCGCGATGATGGCCATAGACCAACCAAACATCAGCGTAACCACCGTAACGTCCAATAGATGGAAAGAGAGCCCGGGCTGGACCTGCCCACGCATATGCCAAAGCGCGATGAGTGTCACGACAGCCCCTAAAAAGACATTCAGCTGTCCCCCATCGGCCAAACGACGCCAAGGCGCCATTCTGACAGCCAGGCTCAGCACGACGACAAACAGCCCGGCCAGCCGAGCAACGTGTCTGAAAAGAGACCATCGTCAATTTCCATTACATTCTATTCCTGTCGTAGCCGCCATCATCGGCTATTCTGTTATGGCATCTATTTCCCGCAACCCACCACTGAAAGGATCGCAATGCTTTACCGTCCCCTGGGCCTCACCGGTATCGAAGTCAGCGCGCTATGTCTTGGCACCATGACCTTTGGTGAGCAGAACAGCGAATCCGAGGCTCATGCCCAACTTGATCGGTCTATAGCAGCCGGTATTAACTTTATCGACACGGCAGAGATGTATCCGGTTCCGCCTAAAGCTGAGACCCAGGGCCTGACCGAGCGCTATATCGGTAGCTGGCTGGCCGCTCGCGGCCATCGAGAGGATCTGATCATCGCCAGCAAAGTCGCTGGCCCGGCAGACTGGCTCACCTACCTGAGAGACGGCAACATCCGGCTCGACAGGCGTAATATCGAGGCTGCGCTGGACAGCAGTCTGCAGCGCCTACAGACGGATTACATCGATATCTATCAGCTGCATTGGCCCGACCGGGAGACCAATTTTTTTGGTAAATTGGGCTATGCGTATCCCAAACAGGAACAGAGCATCCCTATACAGGAGACACTCGAAGTCCTGCTGGACCTGGTCGAAAGTGGCAAGATCCGCCATATCGGCGTCTCCAATGAGACACCCTGGGGCCTGATGAAGTACCTTCAGCTGGCAGAAACGCTGGACCTGCCCCGCCCGGTCAGCATCCAGAATCCCTATAATCTGCTCAACCGCAGTTTCGAGATCGGATTGGCAGAGATCGCCCATAGTGAGTCTTGCGGTCTGCTGGCCTATTCACCCATGGCTTTTGGCGTTCTTTCCGGAAAATATCTCAATCAACAGCGGCCCGTCGATGCCAGACTGACACTGTTCGATCGATTTGACCGCTACACAAATCCCCAAACCGACTGGGCAACACAACGCTACGTCGCCCTGGCGCTGGAACATGGTCTGGAGCCTGCACAGATGGCACTAGCCTGGGTCACAAGCCGTCCCTTTGTCACCAGTAACATCATTGGCGCCACCACCCTCGCACAACTCGAGCAAAACCTGCAAAGTCTGTCCGTCAACCTGACATCTGAGATTATTGAAGGCATTGAGGAGATCCAGCGCCAGCAACCCAATCCAAGCCCATAAGTTCAACCCGAGGTACCGTGTACAAATCAAGCGAAAAAAAGTGATCTTTCGCAATGACCATCACTGTTTTCAATGCCATAATTCAAGATAAAAGAGTACCCGTACCGTCCGGAGAAACAGAGATTATGAGTTCAGCGAGAATCCGCATAGGCGAATGGTTCAAAACCATCGATGGAAACAATCTGGAAATTGTGGCCCACGACCCTGAAGAGGGCGTCGTGGAGGTCCAGTTCTACGATGGTACTGTCGAAGAGTACGACCTGGAGGATTGGGCAGCTCTCCAAGTCAAACCGATTGCACCGCCGGAGGACTGGTCTGGTTCCTATGACTTAACCCGTGATGATTATGGCGTCGACCTCGACCGACCTGCGGGTGACAACCACATCAACCCACTTGACCACCTGGACGAAGAGGATTAATCCCCTTTCCTTATTAAGGAACCTCTGATTCATTCTGGATCGAGTGCATGGTGAGATGGAGTGCCTCGGATCAAGGCGAAAAGCGCACGTAATAGCCCGCTATTGAGAAGCTATTCAACGCAGAGCCGGGACATTTCAGCCACCACACCGATTCATGAATTGATCAGAGACTCCTTCAAGCGTGTCGCTACCTCGTGAAAGATTTTGGGACATCCGAGTCCCCAAAATCGACTCGCCAACGCGACAGCCGTTATGCCCCGACCG
>JAHXHT010000133.1 GCA_025656435.1 Candidatus Thiodiazotropha sp. (ex Gloverina cf. vestifex)
AATGCACTGTTTTTCTTCGCTCATGGCAGTTTTGAAGCAAGCGAGAGGAAACGTTCGCTGACAAACGATTCGTTCAGAGCTTCCCTAAGGAGGCAGGTCGGGACCAGATTCACGTCTATCACCCAGACAAGAGTGTGGCTGCGGTTCGTCATGGTGAAGCGCAATGGGTGACACGTATCCGCAGCGCACTGGAGGAGGACCGATTTATCCTCTATGTTCAGCCGATTCGTGGGTTGAACGGAAAGCGTAAGGGCCTGCAGCACTATGAAGTGCTGATTAGAATGATCGATGAGTCGGGGGGATTGATCCCACCTGGCGCCTTCATTCCTGCGGCGGAGCGCTATGATTTGATGCCAGCGATCGATCGCTGGGTGGTCAGTCATCTTATCGATCGAATCATTGAAAATGGCTGTTGTGTTGGAGAACAGCGACGTATGTTCGTGAACCTGTCGGGACAATCACTGTGTGATGAGCAGACGTTACAGACGATTCTCGACAAAATCCGTCAATACGATCTGCCGGATGGCCTGCTCTGTTTCGAGGTGACGGAAACCGCAGCGATATCCAATCTCTCCTCAGCCAAGCATTTCATGCAAACCCTTAAGCGATTCGGCTGCGAGTTCGCACTGGACGATTTTGGTAGTGGCCTCTCCTCCTTCGGTTATTTAAAACACATGCCGGTGGAGTATCTGAAGATCGACGGTAGCTTTGTTAAAGATATGATCGATGACAGGATCGACGAGTCAATGGTGGATGCCATCAATCGTATTGGCCACATCATGGGGCTCGAGACCATCGCTGAATGTGTGGAGAATGAAGAGATACTGGGTCGATTGGTCGGCATGGGAGTCGATTACGCGCAGGGTTATGGTATCCGCCATCCCTTTCCGCTAGACGACATGCTCAAGGAAAGTGCCTGAAAGAATTCGACTCTGTGCTGGGCTGTCAAAATATATCCTACAGCGTAACGATCAGTCGCAACGCATCCAGGCGTAATCGGGCAGCCTGCAGATGTTGATGTAGATCGGTTCCCTGTTGTTGCAGCAGGCGTATCTCCTCCCCCCTGACACTGGGATTGTGTCGCTTCAGGGCGGTCATGCGCTCAATCTCTTCGGTATAGGTGGACATCATCTCACCCACGGCGCGTTTGGTAATACCGGGCAGGTCTTTTTGCGCGTGGTTTTCAGATATCTCCAACATGTGCAGGATCGGCTTTCGGTAACTGTTTATGACAGACACCACTTGCTGTGGCTCCAGCGGCTGGGCGGTGTCCAATAGTGCGCTGCAATTTAGGACAGAATCCAATCGAGTACCCTTGAGGGTTATCAGGATGCGGATCAGCGTCGGTGGCAGGAAACGACCTACGTGAAGATGAGCTGGCGCCAAGCACTCGACAACGAATAGCGTTTCGAGCATCAGTTGCCCGGCCTTTAACTGGGGATGACGGACTCCGATGGCGGTACTGTTACCGGTCTGTTGGTTGATGACCTGTTCCATGGCGCCAGTCACCAGTGGATGTTCCCAAGTGAGGAAGTGTCGGTCCTCATGGCTCAGCGCATCATTGCGGTTCAACGTCGTTGTGAGGCCCTCTGCTGGCAGTCCCGGCAGTTGACCGGCTATCACCTGCTCACCGGGGCGTAGAATCAGTCCTGCCTCACCGATTATTTCTGTCTCTATGTTGTAGCTATCGAAGAGGGCGTACAGATAGCTGTGTAATTCAGCGTCGCGGTCCTGTTTTCTCAGATATTCGACCAGGTCGTCTGCGTCAGGCTGACGGCAGGCACCTAATTCGAGCAGGTGATCGCGTCCCTGCTGTAAACGGTGTTCTGTCTCTTGTCTCAGGTGTTGTGTCTGTAAAACCAGGTCATCGATATCGGTGCTGCTCGCGTTATCCTCCAGTGTTTTCCACAGTTTATCGGAGAGCGACTCACAGATCTCTTGAGCGCCCTGAACCTGTCGACTGAAGGCATTAAGCCCGTCCCGGTACCAGCGCAACATGACAGATTGAGGTCCGGGTTCCAGGTAGGGGACATGGAGTTGTACCTGTTCCCGTTGCCCGATTCTGTCGAGTCTTCCGATGCGCTGCTCGAGCAGGTCGGGATCGGCCGGAAGATCGAATAGCACCAGATGGTGGGCGAACTGAAAATTGCGACCTTCACTGCCAATCTCGGAGCAGATCAACAGTCGCGCACCCTCGGGATCGGCGAACCAGGCGGCAGCCCGGTCCCGCTCGATGATACTCATACCTTCATGAAACAGACCAGCAGGGATGCCGGTCTGCACTCGGAGTGCCTCTTGGAGTTCGATAGCGGTCTCTGCGTGAGCACAGATCAGTAATAATTTAGTGTCAGCTTGTTGCCGCAGAAAGTCGACCAACCAGGGTAAGCGCGGGTCGATCTGCCACCAGTCTGGATGGTGGTGTGCGGAATAGCGCCGTTCTGGCGTGAGGCAGAGTGCCGCATCAAACTGGTTAGCCTCGGGTTGGAAGGTTTCATAGGCCTCCGGCCGAGGTAGGGGATAGGTATGAAGCACACGCTGCGGAAAGCCACTGATGCGTGCCCGGGTGTTGCGAAGCATTACGCGACCTGTACCGTGACGGTCGAGCAGTAGCCGGATCAGGCCCTCTCTCGCGGCCTCTTTATCTGCTGTTTCCACATTGGGGTCATCGACCTTGTCGATCAAGTTCGCGCTCTCTCCCTCATCCAGCGCACTCAACAACTGGCGGGTCGCTGCTTCGGGGAGGGGCTCATGCTTCAGCAAGTATTCAGCCGCCTCTGCGATGGGTTGATAGTGCTGCTCCTCCTGCAGGAACGTTTCAAGGTCGTAGTAACGGTCGGGGTCAAGCAGGCGCAGGCGGGCAAAATGTCCAGCCTGACCAAGCTGTTCCGGGGTTGCTGTTAGCAGCAGGACGCCGGGTGTGGTCAGTGCCAGTGATTCCACCAACAAATATTCAGCACTTGGGTCGTCTGCGGACCAGGTCAGATGGTGCGCCTCATCAACGATCAATAGATCCCAGGCGCCATCAAGGGCCTGACTGAGTCGGGCCGGGTTGTGATGGAACAGATCGAGGCTGCACAAGACCAGTTGTTCTGCATGAAATGGGTTGTCGCCCTGGCCCGAAGCCTGGATGGCCTCACAGGTCTCTTCATCCAGGATGCGAAACCTGAGATTGAAGCGCCGTAACAGCTCGACCAGCCACTGGTGTACCAGGGGGTCGGGGACCAGAATCAGTGCCCTGGAGACGCGACCGGTAATTAATTGATGGTGCAGGATCAGGCAGGCCTCGATCGTCTTGCCCAGCCCTACCTCATCTGCCAGCAGGACACGTGGTGCCGGTCGGTTTGCCACTTCGTGAGCGATATAGAGTTGATGGGGGATTAAGTCAATGCGTGGGCCGCCCAGACCCAGTACGGATGATTGCTGTTGCCTCGCCAGGGCATTGAGTGTCCGGTAGCGCAGGTTGAACCAGTGTGGCGGATCGATCTGGCCCGCCAGCATTCTCTCCTTGGGTTGGCTGATGCGCATGGCATCGCTCAGCGCTTCCTCAGGTAAGCGATCTTTGGAACCGTCCTCTCTGTGACCTTCGTAGGTGATCAGGCCGTCGGTCTCCTGCACCTTTTCAACTTGTAGGTGCCAGCCCTCCCGGCTTTTAATCCGGTCACCGATGGCAAAAACAACGCGGGTCAACGGCGCACCCTGCAGGGCGTAGACGCGTTGCTCATCTACGGCGGAATAATGCAGCGTGACTCTGCGTCCCTCGCAGGCCACTATCCTACCGAGGCCCAGTTCTGACTCGGTATCACTAATCCATCGTTGACCAGGAATGAAGGGTGGCATCGGCGGCTTCCGGAAAAAGAGGCCGATGATAGTCGGTTGTGCGGTGGCGATCCAGATTGATTGCCCTACGGTGCTGGGATAAAAAGATAATTATGGGTTGTGTCTCACGGCCGGCTGGGAATAATAAGCGTCTTTAGAAGGGGAGAGATCATCTGTGGAAAAGGCTTTCGAAAAACTACTCTGGAATAGCCGTCTTGTGGTGTTGGCGGCGGTGGTAGCCAGTCTTCTGGCTGCCATTGCGATGTTTTACATGGTTTCTGTGGACGCCGTCTACATGATCTCGCATCTGGCCCACTACGCCTCTCCGGCACTGTCGGTGGTGGAACGGGTTGATCTGCGTGCTACCACGGTGACGCATGTGGTCGAGATTGTGGATGGCTACCTGCTGGCGACTGTGTTGCTGATTTTTTCTCTGGGGCTCTACGAGCTGTTCATCAGTAAAATCGATCAGGCAGAGGGCTCAGAGAGCGCCTCGAATGTACTTACGATCACCAGTCTGGACGATCTCAAGAGTCGTCTGGCGAAGGTGGTGATGATGATTCTGGTGGTGCGTTATTTTGAATACGCACTCAGTATGCATTTCAAAACGCCACTGGATTTACTGCAGTTTGCCGGTGGCATTGCCCTGCTGGGTCTAGCGCTCTATCTAGCGCATCTGGCGGATAAGAGCCCGGGCCACTGACGCAATTGCCAAAGATCGAGCCTGGCAATTCACCGGGTACCTATATCCTGCTTTTACGTTGCAAACAGCGGCAGCGTATACGCATAGGAAAATTAGGGGAATTTCCGTTTTTACCTGGGTGGTACCTCTATGTGGGAAGTGCCTTCGGTCCGGGTGGGGTAGCTGCTCGCTGTAACCATCACTGCCGGATCAGTGTGCGCCCACATTGGCATATCGACTATTTGCGTTCTGCCTTGGCGTTGCGTGAGATCTGGTTTACCCACGACCCGGTCCACCGCGAACACCATTGGGCGCGATGCTTGGCGTCGGGTATGGGGCTGAGCTCACCAGTGCACAGGTTTGGTGCATCCGATTGTGATTGCGGGAGTCATCTGTTTTTTTCTGCGGTCAAATCTGACTGTGAGCATTTTCAAGCACTGCAGTATGCTGATTTGGGCCGCCAGGCGGCGGTATATTGTAAATTTGTGTGATTGATAAATGTCTTTGATAGGCAAATCGATGCCAATTACTTTACAATCGCCGCCTAACATGGGACGGGCCTAACTCATCCCTGCAGGTACAACAGTTTATTCAGCTGAAAAATTTAGAGGAAAGTTCCTGATGAAAAAGATGAAAGTATTCGTGCTGGCTGCCAGCACAGCAATCCTGTCCCTTGGCGCTGTGGCTACTGCGTCTGCTGACCAGGCACTGGCGACCCAGCGTGGTTGTATGGCCTGCCATCAGCTTGATACCAAGGTAGTCGGCCCGGCTTATAAAGAAGTTGCCGCGAAATATAAGGGTCAGGATGGCGCCGTTGATATGTTGTCCGCTAAAGTGAAAGCTGGTGGTAAGGACACTTGGGGCCCGATTCCCATGCCGCCTAACGCACATGTGAGCGATGAAGACATCAAGACTATTGTTGCTTGGATTCTGACCCTCTGATCGAATCCCTGAAAGGTCTTGAAAACGCCTGCCATCCGGCAGGCGTTTTTGTTTGTGTCAGCCTGTAGTTATTGACTGTGGGATTGTTATGGATATTTTTTGGTGTCTTGATTTGAGGATGCTGTGACCCTGGACTGGGTCAAATGCCATGGCGGACTGCGTGATTTGGCGATAACGATAGAAAAAATAAAGATAAGGTCCGATTATTGATTGCCAGTAGTGCACTGTTGGTGCCATTCTTCAGCGTCTGAACGGCCCTAGGATGCATTAGGCATGAATTTTTTCCCGCTGAATGCGGTCATTATTTAACAGCAATTTTCCTGGTCAGCAGGAGGGTCGCATAAACTTGAAGTCAATTGAGGAAGATCTGTATGAAAACTCACTACATTTACTGCCTGATGGCGTTCTGTCTGATGAGCCTGAGTGGCGTTGCTTTGGCGCAGTCAGCCGCCGATGGGGTCTCTGTCGCTGACGCCTATGTCAGGGCTGTCCCGCCGGGACAACCCAATTCCGCCTCTTTCATGACGGTAAAAAATACAGGCAGCGCTGATCATGCATTGGTTGGTGGCAGCAGCCCTGCGGCAGAAGTGGTTGAGTTACATACTCACACCATGGAAGGCGGAATGATGCGGATGCGTCAGGTTGAGAAAATCGATCTCCCTGCAGGCAAAAGCGTGAGTCTCAAGCCGGGTGGCCTGCATGTAATGCTGATCGGCCTGAAGCAGAAGCTGATGCCGGGAGAGGATGTTTCACTGACACTGCAGTTCGAAGATGGCTCAGAAGTCACTGTCGATGCGCCCATACGCAAGCTGCAGATGAAGATGAAAAAAATGAAGATGGATCATAACCATATGGGCCACTGATCCAGTCTACGCTGGGACTGTGACAGCCAGGTAGATATATCGAGCTGTCACGGTCAGGCAAACACCACTCTCAAAACAGACACAAAACTGAGGCAGACTCATCTGCCCGTAAGGTCAGACAGGTCACCCTATCTCATGTTCGATCGCCCGTTCGCTGATCGCCATGGAAGGCTGAAAGCCGAGGCGATTAGTCCCCGATAGGCGTAGGCGCGGTTGTATGGCCGTAATTGTGACTGTTA
>JAHXHT010000134.1 GCA_025656435.1 Candidatus Thiodiazotropha sp. (ex Gloverina cf. vestifex)
GGTCGGGGCATAACGGCTGTCGCGTTGGCGAGTCGATTTTGGGGACTCGGATGTCCCAAAATCTTTCACGAGGTAGCGACACGCTTGTACCATCGAGGTTCATATCGATACGGCCAGTATCGATACCAATCATGCGGAGCGAGACAAGCATCTACGGGATGATGATTTCCTCGATGTGGAACGCTACCCGGATGCGCGTTTCGTCAGCACAGCCTATACAGAAACGGACAAGGGCAAAGCGCGCTTGCTGGGGGATTTGACCCTGCATGGCGTTACCCGACAGATCGAAATCGATGTGAAACATGTAGGGGCCGGCACGGATCCCTGGGGCGGCTACCGACGGGGTTTTGAGGGTACTGCGAGTATCACCCTGGCAGATTTTGGTATGACGAAGTTCCTTGGTGAGGCCGCTCGGCAGATGGAGTTCTCACTTGGTATCGAGGGTATCAGGAAAAAATCCAGTAACCGACCGTTGAGGCCTGGTGGGCTACGTATCCGGTGAGTTGAGATGTCTCATAGGGTTTTGCCGATTACCGAATCAGGAGACCATCTCTACACGAAAGCGTATTTTTCGCCAGGGGTTCTGCTCATCAGTCAATAACCGGGTGATGCTGGTTTCCAGTCTCTCCCCCTGGTCCATGAGTTTTGCCAGCGTACGATTTTCTCGACGGGGTACATATCCCAGATGCTCATTTCTGAACCAGACGGCGACGGCATGAAGGTCGTGTTGATTGTTGGGCTCCCGCTTGAGATGGAGTTTTTCTCCCACCTGTAAAAAAGGCCAAATCGCGGCAGCGCGATGGTATTGATAGCCGGCCAGAGGGGACTCCTGCAATATCAATCTCCGCCGGGTTTGGGTTGGTGGTATTTTGGCGTAGACTCGGTGGCTCAGGCCGCCACCCAAAACACCAAGCAGTGAATGTAGAAAATTTCTGCGTTTCATTTGGATATCCCGTCAAATTGCTTTCTATGACGAGGATATTAGCCACGGTAGTGGCTCAAAACATGAGTCCGTGAGTTGTTATGTTGGAGTATATATTTTTTGACGAGCGCCCCTGGAGGCGCTTTATCAATTATCTTGAGTCACTGGGGTTGGAGCCACAGTCATCATCGAGTGATGAGGGTTGGTTGCCCTACCGGAGGATCTGGATGATGCTTTGGATGAGAAGGTCGAGCTTTACTACGACCAGATGCTGGACCTGAACGAGTCACTGGTTGCAGAAGAGGAGGGGCAGGCCCACGTCCACACCGCAGGCGTCAATGTGACGCTCAATGACGGCAGGGTGGTGCAGGCTGCGGTTGATCCTCAGCTGATGCAGAAGCTGTTAGAGGTCGTTTCGCCACAGGAGTTGGGCGATCTGGTCAATGCTATTGCCGATGCGGTGGAGAATCCTGACGAGCGTCCCTTCTGTCAACGCTGACGATTGATTGATTCCAGCGCTTGGTCCGCTTTTTCGGCGCTTTCCTGTAACGATTTTTCAAGTTGATCAGCTGCCTGGCGGGCGGCCTTTTTCTGCTCAACCAGTTCAATGTACTGCTTGGGGGTCTGGTTGTAGCTGGTTTCCGGTGGATTGTCGCTACTCTTCATGACGTAGAGCACGCCGAGAATGAGTACGATGAGTACAGCAAAAAAAGCGGTGTTGGCCATGGGATACCCCTTTTCTATTACTAATCTTTTAAGTATGGATGATTTTCAACCATGGAGCTGCAGAATGGGCCACTGACGGGTTGTCGCCACTTCAGCGAGGGCTTCGTCCGGGTCGACGGCTACAGGATGATCGACCCGCTCCAGAAGGGGCAGGTCATTATGGGAGTCGCTGTAGAACCAGCTGTTCTGTAGTGTCTGCTGATGTGCTTCCAGCCAATCTTGCAGCCGGTTGACTTTGCCTTCCCGGAAACTGGGTTCGCCCTCCACATCTCCAGTGTAGTGGCCATTTAATGTCTCCGGTTCGGTGGCAATGAGGTGCTCAATACCGAAACGGTCGGCAATAGGGCGGGTGACGAAGGCGTTGGTGGCAGTGATGATCATAAGCATGTCGCCCGCATCCCGGTGTTTCTCCACCAGCTGTATCGCACTGTCGGTGATCAGTGGAGAGATAACGCTGTCGAGAAATTCCCTGCGCCACTCTTGCAGTCTCTTGGGTGGGTGTTGTCTCAAAGGTGCGAGGGAGAAACGCAGAAATTCAAAAATATCGAGTTGGCCGGCTTTGTATTGGGCAAAAAAGCGCTCGTTCTCACGCTCATAAAATTCGCCGTCGACAATACCTTTCTCCACCAGAAAACGACCCCAAAGGTAGTCGGAATCGCCTGCCAGAAGCGTGTTGTCGAGATCAAAAATTGCCAGTGTCATCGGGTAGATCCTGCTCTGTTACCGGATTTGAGGACCCTCGGTGAGGTGCATCCTTTTCCCTGCGAACAGTACAGGAATTTACTGAATCAGCAAAGGCTTATGTTGCTCGTTCCTTGCTGCTTCAAGTCGATTGTGGAAGAATCAAAGACCATTAAAAAAGCTTAATTTGGCCACAAACTTGATTGACTCGGACGGTTTCAGACCCAACGTCGGCATTATTCTCTGTAATAGCAACCGGATGCTCTTCTGGGGGCGTCGCGTGGGTCAGGATGCCTGGCAGTTTCCCCAGGGTGGTATCAAGCCGGAGGAGACACCGGAAGAAGCTATGTACCGGGAGCTACAGGAAGAGGTGGGTCTTAAGCCGGACCAGGTCAAGGTGATGGGTTCCACCCGTAATTGGTTGAAATACCGCTTGCCGGAACGCTACATACGCCGCCACTGTGAACCGCTCTGTATCGGCCAGAAACAGATATGGTTCCTGTTGCGTGCCAACTGCGGCGAGGATGCCTTCTGTCTCGATCATACTGAGACGCCTGAGTTTCAGGATTGGCGCTGGGTAAAATACTGGCAGCCGGTGCGCGAGGTGATCTATTTCAAGCGTCAGGCCTACACCCGGGCACTGGAAGAACTGGCTCCCTTGCTCTACCCAGAGGGTGCTCCCGGGCGGACGCATACTAACTACCTGAGACAGAACCGCAGGTGAGTATCAAGGCTGGCGGGTCACTCTCATCGATCGAATATGCTTGATCCACTCCACCGTATCGTCAAAGAGGTCAATGCCGCTTCTGATTTGCAAGAAGTCCTGCAGATTATCGTTCAGCAGGTCAAACAGACTATCGAGGTGGATGTCTGTTCTGTCTATCTGACTGATTTCGAGCGTCGTAGCCATGTGTTGATGGCGACCGACGGTCTTCGGTTGGAGGCTGTGGGAAAGGTCAGTCTGCCCTATCATCGGGGGCTCATCGGTCTCGTCTGTGAGCGGGCTGAGCCTGTCAATGTGGCCGATGCGCCGAGCCATAACCGATATCTTTTTGCCAATGAGACGGGGGAGACACAATATAAGGGTTTTCTCGGCGTACCTATCATCCAAAACCCTAAAGTGTTGGGCGTACTGGTGGTGCGGCAGATTGAGATGCGTACTTTCGCTGACAACGAAGTTACTTTTCTCTTTACTTTGGCAGCACAACTTGCCGGTGCCATTACACATGCCCAGGCCAGCGGACAATTGGTGACATCGGAGGAGACTGCCCCACCCAAACGCTTTCTACAGGGTAGGCCGGGGTCGCCGGGCGTTGCCTTTGGTACGACTGTTGTCGTCTATCCACCGGCAGATCTTGACGCTGTTCCCGATAAAAAAGTGCAGGATCCCGATGTCGAGGAGGAGGAGTTCCGTACCGCTGTCGCCGCTGTGATACAGGATCTGATGGCGCTGGAAGATCGCTTTGAGGACAGCCTGCCGGCAGAGGATCGTGCACTCTTCGATGCCTGGTTGATGATGCTGGGTAGTGACTCCTTGATTGGCGATACGGTGCAGCGAATACATCAGGGGCATTGGGCGCCGGGTGCGCTGCGTCAGACCATTGAGGAGCATGCCAAGGTCTTTGATGCCATGGAGGATGTCTATCTGCGTGAGCGTGCCTCCGATGTTCGAGACTTGGGTCGTCGCATCTTGATGCACTTGCAGCAAAGCGTAGAAAGTCAGGTTGAATATCCGCAAGGCACTATCCTGGTCGGTGACGAGGTGAGTGCGATGCAACTCGCCGAAGTGCCCAAGGATCGTTTGGCAGGTATTGTCTCAGCTCGAGGCGCCAGCTTCTCCCATGTTGCCATCTTGGCGCGCGCCTTGGATATTCCCGCTGTAATGGGTATGAGTGATCTGCCGGTCACCCGAATGGATGACCGCTTCATTATCCTGGATGGCTATGTGGGCAGGGTCTATGTTTCACCTGCGCCTTCCGTGTTGCAGGAGTATCGCCGCCTGGCTGAAGAGGACCGGGAGCTATCGGAAGAGCTGCAGGTCAACAAAGGTCTGCCTTGTGAAACCACCGATGGCGTAGGGGTGCCACTCTATCTGAATACCGGTCTCGTCTCAGAGATGAATACCACTGGTATAGAGGAGTCTGCTGGCGTTGGGCTTTACCGTACCGAGCTGCCCTTTATGGTGCGCGACAGTTTTCCTGGCGAATCGGTGCAGGTGGCAAACTATCGCAAGGTCTTGAGGACCCTCCACCCGCGACCGGTAATCATCCGTACATTGGATATCGGTGGCGATAAGCCGCTGCCCTATTTCCCGGTGGAGGAGCAGAATCCTTTTCTCGGATGGCGTGGCATTCGTATCTCTCTGGATCACCCTGAGATTTTTCTCACCCAGGTACGCGCTATGCTGCGGGCAGCCATAGGACTCAACAATCTCCGGCTACTGCTACCGATGATCAGTAATGTGGATGAGGTGGATGATGCGCTTGCATTGATTCAGCGTGCCCACGATGAGCTCACCGAGGAAGGGTATGATGTCAGCATGCCCAAGATCGGTGTCATGATTGAAGTGCCGGCTGCGGTTTATCAGGTAGAAGGGCTGGCCAGACGAGTCGATTTTCTCTCTGTGGGCACCAATGATCTTACCCAGTATCTGTTGGCTGTCGACAGAAACAATACGCATGTAGCGGATATTTATAGCGATCTGCACCCGGCAGTTCTCAGAGCGCTGATTCAGATTGTTGCTGGCGCCAAGACCTATCATCGGGAAGTGAGTGTTTGTGGAGAGATGGCGGGTAACCCGGCAACCGCTGTGCTGCTGCTCGGTATGGGTGTCGAAAGCCTGAGTATGAATAGTGGTAGTCTGTTAAGGGTCAAGTGGGTGATTCGCTCAGTCTCGAAGGCGCGAGCCAAGGCGCTTTTACAGGCTGCCCTACGCTGTGAAAGGGCGTCAGAGGTAAAGGCCCTCCTGGTCAATGCTTTGGATGATATGGGGCTGGGTGGCCTGATACGTGCTGGTCGGTGACAGGGTGTCGTAGCTATTAAGTGGTTGATATGAGCTGAGCTTGGGAAAACCGATTTTCCGTTGATGCGAAAAGATCCTGATACATGAATCGAAGAATGGGATGTCTGTGCTGAAAACTCCTGGGCGGATCAATACGATCGACACTATGCGCCATTCATACGTTGCACCACACTAGGGCCTGTTAATACTAATTTGATTGTCACTGTTGCGCCTGAAAAAGCGCCACTCGGCGTTACTCGTCGCTCATTTGGAACAACCAAACTACGCTCCTCGTGCCTTGATTGGCACTTTTTCAGGTGCACCCCAAGGGCACTTCCTTCGGGGCGCAACCCGCAGGGCCAAGGCCATTTTTTCGCCCAGCGGCGTTATCAGTCGCTTATGTAGGCCGGCTACACTACGCGCCTTCTGCCTTGCTGGACAAAAAAATGGTCTTGGCAGTGACCATCAAATTAGTGTTATCAGGCCCTAGCTACCCAGCGCCTTCATGATCGATTGGATCTCTTCGCTCGAGATTTTGAGAATATCCTGAATGGCATCGTGATCAAGTTTTAATCGTTGAGCGGCTGTGACTGCCGACCAGTCGAAATCATCATCCAGCTTATCCCAGTAAGCACAAAGGTTTGCGGTGATTACTACATCAGTTACGTCCGGTTGACCAACGTGTGGTCTCTCGAGGTCATCGTGATCATTGGTTGTGTTGGCAATGTCTTCACTGAAGTCCCAGACCTCTAGAATGGCGTGACCGATACCGGTGTGCCACTGACTTAGCAAGTTATTCATGGCTTCATTATCACTAAATAACTCAGGATATTTTTCAGAGCGTGTGAAGATGTAGAATTTGCCGATATCGTGCAGTAGTCCGGCGAGCATTGCCTCATCTGGATTGACGTTGCTGTGTTTTTTTGCAATGACATAGGCAATGGCCGAAACGTGAACACTGTGTTTCCAAAGAACTTTCAGGTGCTCTCGCAGATCGCCCACAGACTTGGAGTGAAGGATTTGCTCGACAGCGATAGAGACGGCTGTGCTGTAGGCCTGGTCGTAACCAAGCCGGGCTATTGCTGTGCGGAGATCTTTGATCTGGTAATCCCCCCATTAATAATGGGACTCAAAAGTAGTCACTGTTAAGCTGTCTGAGCCAGCTTCTGTATCGGGGTGATTCCACCTAATG
>JAHXHT010000135.1 GCA_025656435.1 Candidatus Thiodiazotropha sp. (ex Gloverina cf. vestifex)
GGTCGGGGCATAACGGCTGTCGCGTTGGCGAGTCGATTTTGGGGACTCGGATGTCCCAAAATCTTTCACGAGGTAGCGACACGCTTGAGGGTTTTGGAAAGACCATGATAACCAAATTGGTAATTTTCTTCGTATAAATAGGGTGTTAGTAATCCGACTAAATTACTTGGTATTTCAACAGACTAAGTCAATAAGCGGATTTTATGTGCCCTCATTAAAAAATTGTTTGGCTAAAGGTTGCGCAACCCATTAATGTTTGTCGCCCTGACTCCAGGCGTGCGTGCGCGTGCTGGCAAAGACTTGGCGCTAAATCTGTGAGTTGTACAGGCCAGCGTCAGGATAGAAAAAATGAAATACAACTGGGCGAGTGCCCGGACGTGCTTCAAGGTCGCAGCGAATCGCGGCGGCTGAATCACTGCAGTGAAACCTAGGAGAAATACACCATGCCAACATTTGTGCGTACTGAGAAGTGCGATGGCTGTAAAGGCCAGGACAGGACAGCTTGCATGTACATCTGTCCTCATGACCTGATGAAGCTGGATAAAGACGGCTCTGAGACCGGTCATGCCATGAAGTCATTCAACCAGGAGCCTGAGCAGTGCTGGGAGTGTTACTCCTGCATCAAGATCTGCCCTCAGCAGGCTATCGAAGCGCGTCCTTACGCCGACATCGTGCCCCTGGGTGCTTCCGTACAGCCTCTGCGCGGTACTGATTCCATCATGTGGACCATCAAGTTCCGCAACGGCACCATGAAACGTTTCAAATTCCCGATCCGCACCACACCAGAGGGTTCTATTGATCCTTATGGCAACAAGCCTGCAGCTGAGATCTCCAAGATCAACGACAGCGGCTTCTTCGTGCAGTGCAACGGTTACCGTGCCGGCGATCCCAGCGAGCTGATCCGCAAGTAAGCGGTTCTCGAAGCTGAACATATATAAAGATAGATATCGAGGTATTTGAACATGGCTGAATTTGGAAATCCCGAAGTCGTCGAAGAAGAGGTAGACATCCTCATCATCGGTGGTGGTATGGGCGCCTGTGGTGCTGCATACGAGATTGGCCCCTGGGTGGAAGCTGCAGGTGGCGACATCAACGTGAAACTGGTCGACAAGGCCGCTATGGACCGCTCCGGCGCCGTGGCACAGGGCCTGTCTGCGATCAACACCTATATCGGTTCTGAGCAGGATCCTGCTGACTACGCCCGTATGGTCTCCAACGACCTGATGGGTATCACCCGCGATGACTTGGCCTATGATCTTGGCCGTCACGTGGATGAGTCTGTACATCTGTTCGAAGAGTGGGGTCTGCCAATCTGGAAGACCGACGAGAACGGTGAGCGTCACGATGGTTCTAAAGGCATGACGCCTCTGGCGGATGGCGGTAAGCCCGTACGTTCCGGTAAGTGGCAGATCATGATCAACGGTGAGTCCTACAAGTGGATCGTCGCTGAGGCTGCCAAGAAAGCGCTGGGTATGGATAACATCCAGGAGCGTATCTTCATCGTTAAACTGGTCAACGACAAGAACGACAAGAACCGCGTTGCCGGTGCTGTCGGTTTCTCTGTTCGTGAGCACAAGCTGTTTGTTTACAAGTTCAAGGCTTGCCTGCTGGTTGCCGGTGGTTGTGTAAACATCTTCCGTCCCCGTTCTGTGGGTGAGGGTCAGGGCCGTGCCTGGTACCCCGTCTGGAATGCTGGTTCTACCTACGCCATGGCTGCTGAAGCCGGCGCAGAGCTGACCCTGATGGAAAACCGCTTCGTACCGACCCGTTTCAAAGACGGTTACGGTCCTGTTGGCGCATGGTTCCTGCTCTTCAAATCCAAGGCTACCAACGCCTTTGGTGAGGTCTACATGGACCGCAACAAAGAGATGCTGGACGACTATCCTCCATATGGTCAGGCCGCCGTTCCTGCTTCTTGTCTGCGTAACCATCTGATGCTGAAAGAGATGCGTGAAGGCCGCGGTCCTATCTGGATGGACACCGTGACTGCCCTCGCCAACCTGCGTGAGACCCTGTCTCCTCGTGAGGTTAAGCATCTGGAAGCAGAAGCCTGGGAAGATTTCCTCGACATGTGTATCGGCCAGTGCGGTATCTGGGCGGGTGAGAACATCGAGCCTGAGAAGAAAAACTCTGAGCTGATGCCTACCGAACCCTACCTGCTGGGCTCTCACTCCGGTTGCTGCGGCATCTGGGTTTCCGGTCCTGACGATGTCGGCGCGCCGACTGAAGAGACCGAAGCCGGTGTTCCCGAGCATCTGCCTGCCGGTTGGAACTGGGGCTACCGTGGTATGACCACTATTCAGGGTCTGTTCACCGCTGCTGACGGCGTGGGTGCCTCTGGCCACAAATTTTCCTCCGGCTCTCACGCTGAAGGCCGTATGTGTGCCAAGTCCATGGTCAAATTCGTCATGGATAACAAGGACTACAAACCTGAGCTGGACACCACCACTGACGAACTGATCGAAGAGATCTACCGCCCGGTTCGCAACTACCTGGAGCACAAGGACTACTCCACCGCGATTGATGTGAATCCTAACTACATCACACCGCGTATGCTGCAGTTCCGTCTGCAGAAGATCATGGACGAGTACGTTGCTGGTGTTGCTACCTACTACACCACCAATGAGCACATGCTGGAGCAGGCTGAGCAGAAGCTGGCTGCCCTGAAGGAAGACTCGCTGAAAATGCGTGCCAAAGACCTTCACGAGCTACTGCGTGCGTGGGAAAACTACCACCGCATCCTGACTGCTGAAGCTCACATGAAGCACATCCAGTTCCGTCAAGAGTCTCGTTATCCTGGTTTCTACTACCGCATGGATAAGAACTTCGTGGACGAGGAGAACTGGCACTGCTTCGTGAACTCCATCTACGACAAAGAGACCAAGACCTGGACCTGCTTCAAGCGCGCCCATGTCGATTTGGTCGATAAGTCCAAGCTGTTCAAGTAATTTTTTGACAGTCAGTGACTAGGAGAAGTCCGGGTGCCGAAAGGCGCCCGGACTTTTTCCGTCTTTACGCTGAGGAAATTACCCAGTTTCCACAGGAACGTGATTGGTATTGAAGCGGCTAGCCATATAGCCTTGAATGTATAATTACCGGTTACGTTCCTTTGAGAATTGATACGCAAACCAGCCGATTTCGATATCGGAGGCAAACGATGAGTGAAAAATTCGACATTCCTAACAAGAGCAATTTTGTGCCCACGGTGATGGAACCGGGCAGTAAATTAAAATTCAACTGTCACAAGGGTATCTCCTGCTTCAATGCTTGCTGTAAGCACGCGGATATCCAACTGACGCCATACGATATTCTTCGGCTTAAGGATCATCTAGGTGTCACCGGGACGGAGTTTTTAAAGAATCATACGGTGCCATTCGAGATGGATAAGGATGGGATTCCAGGCATAAAGTTGCGCACCGACAACGATGGCGCCTGCCTTTTTGTGACCGACGAAGGTTGCAGTGTTTACAAAGACCGGCCGACCGCCTGCCGCTACTATCCTGTCGGACATATGGCGATGAAAGAGGCGGGCTCAACTGAGGATGAAGCGCGCTATTTCCTGATCAAAGAAGATCATTGCAAAGGTCACGAAGAGGACCGTGAGATCTCCGTTGATGACTACCGCCGGGAACAGGAGGTCGAGATCTACGATCAGATCAATCGGGATTGGCTGCAGCTGATGCTGAAAAAGAAATCGGCCGGACCATCAATCGGTCGACCCTCAGACACCAGTCTTCAGTTCTTCTTCATGTGTTCCTACGATGTGGATCGCTTGCGTCGTTTTGTTATGAACGACTCATTTAAAGCATCCTACGAGATGGATGACAAATTTTATGAGACGGTCGAGAAAGAAGACCTGGCGCTGATGCAATTCGGTACTCGGCTACTCAAGCAGGTGCTGTTTGGCGATGTGACGATTCCGGTCAAAGAGAATGCCGTCGACAAACGCATCGAAGAGCGAAAAGAGGTGCTCGAGCTGCGCCGACAAGCGGAGATAGAGATCCACAAACAGAAGAAGGAGCAGGAGATGAAGGACGCCCTGTCCTGATCTGAGATCAGCGATATCCTGTCTGAAACGCCGCCCAGTTATCTGGCGCGGCGTTTTTTATGGGTTTATATACGGCTCAACTTCCATAAAGGCCATCTGTCTTGGCCGACATGATGAAATCATTGCGGTGCAGCCCCTTGATCTTGTGCGACCACCAAGTGACCGTGGTCTTACCCCACTCGGTTAATAGTGAAGGGTGATGTCCTTCACTCTCAGCCAGCTCTCCGACCTTGTTGGTGAATGCGAGAGCATCCGGGAAGTTCTTGAAGACGAAGGTCTTTTCCAGCTGCATGATGCCGTCGCGTACCTCGATATTCCAGTCAGGTATGGCACGGATCAACTCGGCGAGCTCATCATCACTGACTTTGGGGGCATCTGCGCGACAGGCTTCACACTTTTCTTCGGTCAGCGCTACCATAGGATTGTTTCCTCTCGTGAATTGAGTCAGATATAGTGCTATGAATGGAATTATCAGATATTCATCCCTCCCTGCATACATGCAAACCGTAGGGTATAGGCGAGTTCGGGAAATCAAGGTATGACGAAACGAGCACTCATTGTCGACGATTCGAAGACAGCACGACTGATGTTGTCGAATAAATTGCTGCAATACGGTATCGATGTGGATACCCGCGAGTCCGCAGCTGCAGCGATCGACTACCTCTACGACAATGCCCCGGATGCCATATTTATGGATTATGAGATGCCCGGTATGGACGGGTTTCAGGCGCTGAAGGTCATCAAGTCCAATCCCCATACCGCTGTGATCCCGGTCATGATGTACACCTCCAAAGCCGGTGGGCTGGCCATGAGCCAGGCCAGAGCGCTGGGTGCAGTTGGTGTCTTGCCAAAACAGCTTGAGCCACAGGATCTTGAAGGCGTCCTCCATTCGTTGCACCTAATGCCAGAGCAGGATTCACTGGCGCGAGGTTTACCCGATGATGAACTGAGAAGTCTCAGACGCGTACCACATTCGGAGAATGTTCATCCGATTGGGGAAGCCGGTCGGCGAGGCGGAAAGCCGGTAGAGCAGGTCACGCTGCCGATGGGGGATCTGCAAGGGGCAGTGCCGGTTGACGAGAACCTAAAAAAATTCATGCGCAGGGAGCAGGGGCAGGTCGAGGAGCGTCTGCAGGATCAGCTGGAAAAACAGTATGCAGATTTTCATGGTGATTTCTTCGAGTTGGAGGCTCACCTCAAAGAGAACAATCAGCAGGTGCGCAGAGTTGCGATTCTCTCCGTTTCGACGCTGATTCTCTTGGCTGCGGCCGTCCTGTTCGCGCTGTTTCAATACAACCCGATGATGCAAACGGATAGACCGGCCGTATCAGAGGGTGAACTCAGCGAAGTGGTGTTGGAGCGGCTCATTGCACAGGATGAAAAGATCGACCTGATTACCACGGCAGTCTATGAAGGGGTTGCAGACAGCAGCGGTAAGCGTTCGCAGAATCTGCCACTGGGGCTGATCGAATGGGCGGCGAACCAGGGAACGCATTTTAACTACGGCGAAATGCCATTCAATGATACCCGAGCGCTATGGCTCTCCGAATTGGTCGAGCAGCTCAAGACAGCCGGTTTCCAGGGTTCCATAGAGTTGCGTGCAAGTTACGGCAACTTCTGTCTGACCAAGGATGCAAACGGCAGCCTTCAGTTGGCAGACCCTGGTCTCGAACTCAGTCATTGTCAGTTCATGGCTGACCTGGAGGATAGGGATCGGTGGCGCAACGAGCAGTCTGTTGCCTTCGCCAACTATCTGAATGTGGAGATTGCCAGGAGTGGGGGAGAGGTGGAGATCCTGTTCTTTAACAGCGGCCTGAATAACCCGCAATACCCCTATCCCGAACGATATGAGGCTAAGACTGCGGCTGAGTGGAACAGGGTTGCCAGCCAGAACCAACGGATACAGGTCAATCTCTATAACGGACAGTGAGCGTTGTATAAGGGATGCTTGGGGCTGGGGAACCTTTGGCCAAACGACTTAGCCGCAGTTTCATAGGGATAGGGTTTTGTTTTCTGCAACTGCTTCGACTTAGGCCATCAGCCAGTACAAGCGCTCTGCCAGCACCTGTTCGACAGCACCTCCGTTATGCGAGATTACCTTTTCACCCATCCTCTTCCCTCAGATGCGAATGTATTTACCGCGCAATCCGATTAGCACAGTTTGAAAGCTAAAGCTAAACGTCCCTTCTCCCTCAGGGAGAAGGGCAGGATGAGGGGGGTGTATTAAACAAGGCAGTGGCTGTTCTAATTCCCTCACCCCAACCTGCTCCCTGAGGGAGAGGGAGTTAACGGGGCAGTCCTGAGGAAAAATGGCAAAATTCCATCCCTGATGCATTTGTGGCGTCACTCCGTTCAACCGCTGATCGCCATGGAAGGGTAATCCCCCCATTAATAATGGGACTCAAAAGTAGTCACTGTTAAGCTGTCTGAGCCAGCTTCTGTATCGGGGTGATTCCACCTAAT
>JAHXHT010000136.1 GCA_025656435.1 Candidatus Thiodiazotropha sp. (ex Gloverina cf. vestifex)
GGTCGGGGCATAACGGCTGTCGCGTTGGCGAGTCGATTTTGGGGACTCGGATGTCCCAAAATCTTTCACGAGGTAGCGACACGCTTGTTGATCCGCTCTTCATTGATATAGGCCTCGATCTGTTTGACCATGTAGCCGGCAGGTGTGCCGGCAAGACGTGGCGATGCCGGTCCGGGCGTGCCCTGGCCGTAGTGACCGTGGCAGAGTGCGCAGCTTCTCGCCTGTTTCTGTCCGTTCTCCAGGTCGACTGCCTGTACTGTTAGTGGAAAGGTGAGTAGGAGGGTTAATAATAGCCGTTTCATTTTTTTGTGGCTCCCGCTTTTATCTGTGGTCGTTGTCGTTTTTTTAGAATATGTCTGACGGGTCAGCATCAACGTATTCGTTATGCTTGAAGATCCTTTGATTTATCGTGTTATCGGATCTCTCAAGTTTATTAAGGTTTATCGGTCTCCTATAGGAAGCGGGTGCACCAGTTGTTTTTTTTGTTGCGGTAACCCTATTTTGTATGATGTTTTTTTATCCCTCCGCATTCTTGCAAAATGGTCATGATGTTTCAATTGTTCTGGGACTTTCCGATTAATCGAATAATTCTTACAACTTTTTCAGAGCATTCATAAGTACTTATTTGACGAATCATTATTGTGTGCAGTCATTTGGCTCGCTATATTAGGTAACAAGGCAGTCCATAACATAATCATAAATATTGGGTTGAAAACCCATCGACACGGACAGGGCAGACGATAAGTTGGGCATATTTTGCCGTTCGGTTGTGAGCCGGTGAGTCTGTGTCGATATAACGACGAATCCTGGGAGTTTTAATGAGAAAGTCTATTCTGGCAGCCTCGATGCTTGGATTGATGTTGAGTGCTGGATCTTCTATTGCTGATTCACACGATGCAGCCATGCGTGAATATGAAGCGGCACTGAACCTTACCCCCGACCTTGAGAATGGAAAAAAAGTTTATCGTGTGTGTACGGTTTGTCACACACCGGAAGGCTGGGGGCTTGAGAGTGGTGCCTATCCTCAGGTGGCAGGTCAATTGAGAACGGTGATCATCAAACAGCTGGCGGATATTCGTGCAAGAAACCGCGATAACCCCACCATGGTGCCGTTTACCTCACCACAGCTGTTGGGTGGTGCGCAGGAGATCGCAGATGCTGCAGCTTATATTTCTCAGCTTCCCATGTCACCACGCAATGGAATTGGACCGGGCATCGACCTGGCCTGGGGAAAAAAACTCTATGAAGACAACTGCACTGAGTGTCATGGAGAAAATGGCGAAGGTCACCTGGAAGACCATATTCCAGCCGTCTATGGTCAGCACTACCGGTATCTGTTGAGACAGTTCGAATGGATCAAGATGGAGCGGCGCAGGAACGCAGACAAAAAAATGGTGAAGCAGATCCATAACTTCACGCATCGGGATGTCCGTGCCGTATTGGACTATGTTTCACGCATCAGGCCGCCTGCTGACAAACTGGCTGCTGAAGGCTGGCGAAATCCGGATTTTCCGAAATTTGCAAGGCCATCCAATCCCCACTCCGGTGCGGGTTATACCATCGATCAGCGACCCCAGAGGCCTCAGAGACCAATTCGACCGTGATAACACAAGTCTACGGCCAATAAAAAAGCGGGGCATTGCCCCGCTTTTTTATTGGCGGCCTATCCTTGGCCGACTACTGGATTACATGAAAATATCACTCGTAATATTATCAAACCAGCTATAGGCGTATTGGACTTCACGCGCACGCATTTCAGGAGAAGCACCAGTTGGTGTCAGACCACCGGAGACCTTGGTGATCTTGGAGCCATCCTCAGCCAGCTTGTAGACCGCAGCTACCGAGATACCCCAATCCTTGCCGACGATGGAGTAGCAGGTGTTGACGTAAGCCGGTGTACCGGGCTCCTGGCCGTTCAACATGGCTGCCACACTGGCTGCACAGACCTTGGCTTCGGAGTTCGCAGCGTAGCCGGATTTCGGCATACCCTTGGCGATAGAAGCATCACCGATCACATGAATGTTCTTGTGAATGGTGGATTCGAAGGTGTGCAGGTTGATCGGGCACCAGCCACTGTCGTTGGTCAGACCGGCAGCGAAAGCGATCTTGCCTGCTTTCTGATTCGGAATGACGTTCAGCACATCAGCCTTGATGGTGTCGTCGAAGCCTGTCGTTACGCTTCTGGAGCCGGCATCGACCTTAACCACGGCATTGTCGTTAGAGCCTTGAGCACTACCGCGCCAATCGATCATGGAGTTGTCGGTCTCATAGCCGTAGAGCGCTTTCCAACCCTGGGTGAAGAGACCCATTTTGGAGAACTTAGGCTTGGAGTCCAGGATGATGATCTTGGATTTCGGCTTGTGCTGTTTCAGATAGTGAGCAATCTGAGAGGCACGCTCATAAGGTCCGGGAGGACAACGGAAGGGATTGCCGGGTGCCGCAATGACTACGTTACCGCCATCCTTCATGGCTTCGAGCTGCTTGCGCAGGGTGACGGTCTGGGAACCAGCCTTCCAGGCATGGGGAATATCCTCGGCAACTTTAGCATCGTAGCCTTCGATGGTTTCCCATTTGAAGTCAACACCTGGTGCGACGATACAGCGATCGTAATTGAAGCTTTTGCCGCCTGCAGTCTTGACGGTTTTGGCACCGGCATCGATAGCGGTGACCACATCGTGCACCACTTTCACACCGTGTCCGCCAAGTCCGCTATAACCGAACTTGATGGAGTCGATGCTACGATCACCACCCAGTACCTCATTGGACAGGTAGCAGGTGTAGTAGTGCTTGTTGGCCTCGATCAGGGTGACCTCAATAGTCGGATCAGCCATACGCAGATATTTGGCTGCAGTTGCACCACCGGTACCACCACCAACGACCACGACCTTTTTGGAAGCGCCGAGGGCGATGTAGGGTGTGCCGATCATGCCGATGGCAGTAGCTGCACCTGCGCCTTTAACAAAACCTCTTCGGGTAATCTTCATGTTTCTCATTCCCCCCTTATTGTTTGCCTTGGGCGTAGAAGTTGAGCAGTGCATCGAAACCGGCATCGCCCTCTTTCTTAATTAACGCGTTAACTTTCTTCTTCATTTTCTTGGTCATCTCGCGATCACCGGCCTTGTAATCGACTAGCGAATAATGAAGATAAGGTGTCAGCTGGCCCAACAGAACGCCGGAATCGTCTTCCGCAGAAGAGCCACCGTCGGCATGACATTTTTCACAGTACTTGTCGTGTAGCTTGGCGCCTTTCTTTGCCTTGCCGGCATCGAAGGATTGCTTGGCTACAACGAAGGGTTTCTTCGCGTAGAATTCGCCCATGGCCTTGATTTCGTCATCGGTATAACCTTTGGCGATTCGGGTCATGATGGTGTTTTTGATTTCACCATTCTTGAAACCCAGCATGACTTCTTCAAAGTAGATGGCGGAGATACCGCCGATGCTGGGTGTGGCGGGACCGGTGCTGGCACCATTGGTACCATGGCAGCCGGCACAAGTATTAGCCAGCATGCTGGCACTGGCGCCCGATAGCAGGGGCTTTTTGTCAGCAGCAAAAGCCACGGACGATGCGCTGATAATCAGTGCACCGATCAGGGCTCTCTTGAGGTTGTTGTGCGCCATGTTACCTCCTTTGGAATTTAAACAGGCTTACATTGAAATAACAGGGAATAAAATACGCCCTGTCACAATTACCGGAGCAGTTTTAAAAGGACTGTTCCTTTGCAATCAGCTCAGGTGGAGAGCTCCCTGTATCAATTAAAATTGATGTTTTGTAAGTGGCTTCCATCCACTCCACCCAAGCATTGCTCTTATTTCAGAAGGCTTAAGACCTTCTGTTGTTTTTTCTTCTCAGCGATGTCGGCTGCAGTATGCCCATCACTGTCTTTATCTGCTTTTTTTGCGCCATGCTGCAGCAGTAGCTGCACCATATGCGCTGAACCGTTGCGTGCCGCCTCCATTAGCGGTGTAACACCGTCGGTATCGGCAAGGTTAACGTCAGCGCCGGCTTTGACCAGCTGTTCCGCGCTTTCGTATTCGCCTTGGCTGACGGACCAGATCAGGGCTGTAGCACCGTCATCGTCTTGTGCATTGATGTCAGCACCCCGTTTCAGCAGTACCTCGATCACATCTACATGACCTTGATCGGCTGCCAGTATCAGGGCCGTTGAACCGTTTTTGTCTTTACTGTCGATTTCAGCATTGTGCTTGAGTAGCATTTCGCTGGTTGCTGTGTGATTTTTTTCAGCAGCCATCATGAGTGCATTTCTGCCGTGTTTGTCAGAAGCCTTGGGGTCGGCACCTTTGGACAGTAGCTGTTCCACCATATCGGTGATGCCATAGCGGGATGCGATCATCAGGGCATCCCAGCCGGCTCTGGTTCGGTCATGCAGGTGGGCCCCTCTTTCGAGCAGCATAGCCGAGAGGGCCGGGTGACCATTTTCTGCTGCAAAAGTCAGAGCTGTGCAACCTGCAACCGTTCGTACATTGACGTCGGCGCCACGGTTCAGCAGCAGAACGACAGTTTCGAAGTTATCATTCTCGACCGCCATCATCAGCGGGTTTTTGCCAAACTTGTTGGGGCTGTCGACGGGGACACCCTTGTCGAGCAGTTTTGTAACAGTCTCTACGTCACCAATACCTGCGGCAAGACGCAGGTCTTTTTCATCCTGTGAATTCCCCGCGTATGACGACACGGTGAAAAGGAGGAACAGGGCAGGGATGAGTCTGATTGTCTTCATCTAGTTTCTGTTATCGAAGTTAACCATAGTACCTAATTTACCGATGCTGTCCGTTCTCTCAAACTATGACTGATCAGAGTCGTAATCTTCTGGTTCATCCGGCTCTTCATGAGCGATGCCTTTATGGCAATCGATACACGCTTGCCCCTCGTCCATTGCTTTCGGGTGGCGTTTGCGTGCACTTCTATCCTGTTCGCTCAGATCCATTTTGGTAAACTCATGGCAAGAGCGGCACTCTCGGGAATCAGAGGCTCGCATCTTCTCCCATACCCGGCTGGCCATATCCCAGCGATGGGCTTCGTATTTCTCTTTTGTATCGATGGTGCCGAGAATCTCGTGATAGACATCCTTGGCGGCCATAACTTTGGCGATCATTTTCGGAATAAAGGGCTTTGGCACATGACAGTCTGAACAAGTGGCCTGTACACCTGAGGCGTTCTTGTAATGCAGTGTCTCTTTGTACTCCTTCAGATTGATCTTCATGGTGTGGCAGGAGGTACAAAATTCCATCTCATTGGTATAAGCCAACCCCATGTTCAGCAGACCGGCGGATATCATGCCGACCACGAAGATAATACCTGCCAGGATAAAAGATATTTTACCTGTGGACCGGCCCAGCGTGCCCATCTTGAACATACTCCACCCTCAAATTCTCGCTTACGGATAAAGACCTGCTTTTCCGTATGGTCGTTGTAATGGCGTAGCCGTCAACTTCCTTTTCGATCGGTACTTTTTTCTTGACTCGCCGATGTTACGTCAAGTCGATAGTCAATGCAAAAAGACTATGTAAACAAATGCATATGACATTATTAGTAGGAACTAATTAAGACGTTGGTAGTGATGTTGTGATGGATAGTGATTGTTCAGGCAGGTCTGCGCTGACGGAGTTCAATTGTTTTTTATGGATTATGTGGTTCTTAAATTGGGGTCCAGGCAGTGATCTGTGCGACAGACTTGCCATACGTGTTGTGACTCGCCAAGTGTGGCGATGGCCTCTTCTATCCGTGCTTTCTCATTGTGGTTAGTCAAAGCGGGGTGAAGGGTGGTTCTAAGTTCATAAGGTACGTCGCTCTCAAGCAGTATCTGAGCGCTCTGCCACGCCAGATCACCGCTACCGGGCATACCGGTCAGGGATTTATAATTCTCTGGGAGCGCCTTGATATCCAGGCCCACCCAATCGAGTGAAGGTAAAATCGCCTGCAGGCGTTTGGGATAGATGCCCGCTGTGTGTAGACCAATCTTAAATCCCATGGCGCTGATCTCCGCGATAGCGTCGGGTAGCGCGCGTTGCTGGGTAGGCTCACCACCGCTGAAAACCACAGCATCCAGTAAACCCTGGCGGCGCTTAAGAAAATCCAGTATTTCCCGCCATGGGATGACCGCTTCGGCCTCACGGGGCAAAAGATCGCTGTTGTGGCAGTAACGGCATCGCAACGGACATCCCTGGCAGAAGATGACTGCTGACAGACATCCGGGATAGTCGACGGTGGTCATGGGCGCCAGTCCGCCGACTTTTAGGGATCTCAGTGTCATAGGGAAGCTCTGAACGAATCCATCGATTGAGGGATAATGGTGCACATTCTAGGCCAATCATTATATAGATCCCATGAAGCAAACAACTTTCGCCTCACTGAACTACAGCGCCAAGAAGAAGCAGACACGACGTGAGCGTTTTCTTCAAGAAATGGAGCAA
>JAHXHT010000137.1 GCA_025656435.1 Candidatus Thiodiazotropha sp. (ex Gloverina cf. vestifex)
AATGCACTGTTTTTCTTCGCTCATGGCAGTTTTGAAGCAAGCGAGAGGAAACGTTCGCTGACAAACGATTCGTTCAGAGCTTCCCTAAGGGCTCTCACCCGCCTGGCTGGCCGACCCAGCCACAGATAGCCACCTTCAAGTGTGCGCCCCTGGGGTACCAGTGAACCGGCACCCAACATAGTTTCAGAATCAAGCCTGGCACCATCAAGAATGGTCGACCCCATGCCGATAAAACAACCGTCGGCGATAGCGCAACCATGCAGCATCACCCGATGGCCTACCGTGACACCGTCACCGATGGTCAACGGGCGTCCTCCGGGCAAATAGTGGCTGTCATGGGAGACATGTAGTATCGAACCGTCCTGGATATTGGAACGCTCTCCGATCTCGATGTGATGCACATCACCCCGGAGCACGCACATTGGCCAGATAGAGGCCTGAGATGCGATACTGACATCGCCGATAACGACGGCCGTTTCGTCGATCCAGGCATCCTGGGCAATAGCGGGGGTATGGGTTTCGAAGCGGCGTATATTGGGCATGGCAACTGGAGGTATGTAGCTGATGGAGATTTTACTGTTCGTCCTGATCGGGACCGTTGTGGCTATCCTGATCTATGGCGTGCTGATTTACAACAATCTGGTGCGCCTGAAGCATGATGTGACCAAAGCCTGGGCTAATATCGATGTGCTGCTCAAACAGCGGCATGACGAGCTGCCAAAGCTGGTGGAGACCTGCAAACAGTATATGAAATTCGAGCAGGAGACCCTAGAGAAGGTCATGCAGGCCCGCGCCGCTGTGAACAATGCTGTACGGCAGGGTGATGTTGGCGCCGTCGGCGCTGCCGAGAGTCAGCTGCGTCTCGGCCTCGGCAATCTTTTTGCCGTAGCCGAAAACTACCCCGATCTGAAAGCTAACGAGACCTTCCTGCACTTGCAGTCCCGCATCACCGGTCTGGAGAACAGCATTGCTGATCGACGGGAGTTCTATAACGAGTCCGCCAATATCAATAATGTCCGTATCGAGCAGTTCCCGGATATCCTTATTGCGCAACGCTTAGGGTTCAAACCTGCTGATTTACTGGAGTTCGATGAGGCTGAATTAACCGACGTCGACATGGGCCAACTCTTCAACTAAGCCGCATTCAATCCTCTCATGATGGTTAGAGAGATCACACAGATGGGCGACAGCGCCTTTTGGTTCTGGACTGCGCTGCTGGCAATGGCGGCGCTGCTGTCAATCTATTTTTCGTTTCGAAACCTGCATCGCGCGAGACTGATAGAAGACACCCCTACGTCGCGCATCAGATCCGCCCATCAAGGCTATGTTGAGTTGATCGGTGAAGCGGCCATCATGAGGGGCGAGCCGGTCCTGGCCCCACTCAGCAGTACACCCTGCTGCTGGTGGCGCTATAAGGTCGAGCGGAAGCATGACAAGGGTTGGCGTACCCAACGAACCGGCATGAGTGACAGCCTGTTCCTCCTGCAGGATGAGACCGGTGAATGCATCATCGACCCCGAGGGTGCTCAGGTCTCCCCCAGCGAGAAAAACGTCTGGTACGGGCCCAATGCTACACCCAGCGCCGGACCGGATCGAGGCATAGGTACAAGCCAGAGTCAGTACCGTATGATGGGCATCAATATCTCGGTCCACAACACCTTTGGTGGCGACTACCGTTATACCGAAGAGACCATCATGCCGGGAGACCCCCTCTATGCCATCGGGCTCTTCAAATCCATTGGTGAGATCGACCGTCAAGCCATGCGTGAGGAGATGATCAAGGGCAGACTACACCAGTGGAAAGCCGATCACGCTACACTGTTGGAGCGATTCGACCGTAACAGAGATGGCCAGATCGATCTCGATGAGTGGGAGAGTGTCAGGCGTTCTGCCACACATGAGGTGGTCCGCGAACAGATGCTGGAAGACCAACAACCGACCCATACTTTAAGTAGTACAAATTCAAATAGGCGCCCGCTACTGATCTCAACGAAGGAGGAGTTTGATATCGTCCGGCGTTTTCGGCGTTTCGCCATTGGTACGCTACTGGGGTTTTTTGCCCTCGGATCGATTGTGGTCTGGTTGCTGACCGCAAGATTTATATAAACGACGCCGGAAGGCACTACCTCAGACATTTCCCGCTCAAGCATAAGGTATCAGGCCCTTTTACCTATCGCATCTGAATGCGAAACTACCCCTATTCAAACTATTGCAGGATCCAGAATGCTGATGAAACCGATATTCCACATGCTCGCTTGTCTTTTATTGAGTACAAACCTAATGGCCTATGACCCCTTGGACAAAGAGGAGAGAAATGACTACCGGGAGTCAGCAGAAACCCGGAAAGAGGAGACCATCAAAATCCCCAGCCATTTTCGAGAGGACAATCTGCAGGAATTCAACGTCCAGGATCCCACCGACCGCTTCCAATATTTCATTGAGCGAGATTCCCTCAAAACGGGCGAGGATAGGGTCACCCGCTTTATTGTTATCATCCGCTCCAACCGAGGTGCGGTGAACAGCAGTTATGAGGGTTTCCGCTGCGGCCTGCGGGAACACAAGGTCTACGCCTATGGTAATGACAAAGGCCTGACACCTATGCCAGGTGCTGAGTGGCAAGTCTTACCCAAGGGCGGCAGTGACTATAAGACAGTTCTCTATGAGGACCTGATCTGCAATATGCTTACCGGCAAGGCCAACCCGCCCGATGCTGTATTCAGGGCCATGCGTGACAATCGCCTGGTAGACACCCCCTTCATTGGCAGCGAACGATAATCACCCAAACTGGAACTATGACCATGACCAACCACCTACTTGAAATGGATGGGTTACCTGCCTTCTCAGCCATCACACCTGAGATGATCGAACCCGCCATTGATCAGCTGCTGAAGGAGAACCGTGCAGAGGTTAAGCGTCTTCTCGATACGCAACAGACACACACATGGAAGAACCTGATCGAGCCGCTCGAAATGCTTGATGACCGGCTCAGCAGGGTCTGGTCACCGGTCAGCCATATGAACTCAGTGATCAACAGTGACGCATTGCGTAAGGCTTACAACGCCTGCCTGCCTAAGCTCAGCGACTATGCCACAGAGATGGGTCAGAACGCTGCATTATGTGATGCCTACAAGGCCGTTGCAGCAGATCGTAAAGGACTCAACTCCGCACAGAACAAGTTACTCGATAACGCCCTGCTCGACTTCCGGCTTTCGGGGGTCGACTTGCCGGCGGAGAAGAAACAACGCTTTAAGGAGATTAGTCAGGCCCTCTCCCAGCTCACCACCAAGTTCGAAGAGAACCTGCTCGATGCCACCAATGCCTGGAGCAAACTGATCACCGATGTCTCTGAATTGGCAGGTTTACCTGAATCAGCCCTGGCACTGGCCCGCCAGACAGCCATGCAGCGCGATCATCAAGAAGGCTGGCTGCTGACGCTGGACTTTCCCTCTTACCTGCCGGTGATGAATTATGCAGATAATCGCGATCTGCGCCAGGAGGTCTACGAAGCATTCGCCACCCGGGCATCTGACCAGGGTCCCCATGCCGGTGAATTCGACAATTCGGATGTGATGGAGCAGATTCTCTCTCTGCGCTATGAGCAAGCACAGCTACTCGGTTTTGCCAACTATGCCGAACGCTCCCTGGCGCGCAAGATGGCGCGCAACACGGATGAAGTCACAGCCTTTCTGACCGATTTGGCAACACGCTCCCACAATCAAGCAAAGCATGAACTCAATGAGCTGAAGGTATTTGCCGAACACCAACACAGCATGAGCGACCTAGAGGCCTGGGATGTTGGCTACTATGCAGAGAAGCTGCGCCAACAACGACACAATATCTCCCAGGAGATGCTAAGGCCTTACTTTCCAGAGACCCGCGTGATCCCCGGCATGTTCGCCGTGGTGGAGCGTCTCTACGGCATCCGCATCCAGGAGATCAAAGGGGTCGATACCTGGCATCCCGACGTACGTTTTTTCGAGATTCGGGATAGCGATCATCAGCTACGGGGACAGTTCTACCTCGACCCCTATGCGCGCCCCATGAAGCGTGGTGGTGCCTGGATGGACGACTGTGCCAGCCGCTTCTTCACCGACACCATCGATCAGATCCCGGTGGCCTATCTGACCTGTAATTTTTCACCACCGGTGGATGGAGAGCCCGCACGCTTCACCCACGATGAGGTGGAGACCCTGTTTCACGAGTTCGGTCACGGCCTGCATCACTTGCTGACCCGCATCGACTATCCCGCAGTGGCCGGCATCAGCGGCGTGGCTTGGGATGCTGTAGAATTACCAAGTCAGTTTATGGAGAACTGGTGCTGGGAGAAGGAGGCACATGACCTGATCTCAGGTCATGTGAAGACAGGGGAAGCCATCCCGCATGATCTCTACCAGCGTATGCATGATGCCAAGAACTTTCAGTCAGCCATGATGATGGTGCGTCAACTGGAATTCTCCCTGTTCGACTTCCGCATCCATCTTGAGTTTGATCCGCAGAAGGGCGGACGAATCTATGAGATTCTGCACCAGGTCAGACAACAAGTCTCGGTCATCCAACCACCTGCATGGAACCGTTTTCCCCATGGTTTCTCGCACATCTTCGCCGGTGGCTATGCAGCAGGCTACTACAGCTACAAGTGGGCTGAAGTATTATCAGCGGACGCCTTCTCACTTTTTGAAGAGAAGGGGATCTTCAATCCCGACGCAGGACATGCCTTCCTGCATGAGATCCTGGAACAGGGCGGTTCGAAAGATGCCATGGAACTGTTCGTGGCCTTTCGCGGCCGCGAGCCGGAGATCGAACCGCTGTTGCGACACAGTGGTATCACCGGTTAAACAGCTAAGGCATTTATCGCAGACTATCCAGCAACTGACTGGCAGCTCTGCTGCTCGCTGAATGTTTTATTCGAAGCAAAGATCTCCGTCAGTTCACGCTTGGCACGAGCGCTGTTACCGGCACGGGCATGCGCCGCGGCCAGATGATAGCGAATATCGAGATCGGCTGGCTGCTTGGCGGTGGCCTATTCAAGCAGCTTAAGTCCGGCATCCACCTGGTTGTTGTTGACCAGAATCCAGCCATAGGTGTCGATGATCCCCGGTACTGTCGGCGCCGCTTTGTAGGCCTGCTCAGCCAAGGCCAGGGCCTGATCAGTGTTTCCCTGAGCATGATAGAGCCAGACCAGATTATTCATGGCCACCACATGATCAGGCTGTTGTTTTAAGATCCGTTGATACTGGGCGATCGCCTTTTTATCGTCACCCTGGGATTGCAGTTGTGTTGCGTAGCTCAGCCGGGTCACAAGATCTTCGGGTCGCTTTTCCAGCCACTGGCTCATCAGCGCCTGAGACTCTTGGGTTCGACCCATTGCCTGTAGTGCCTGGCTGACCTTGAACATGGAGGGCCGCCCTTCTGATCGGGTGAAGGCTTCCCGATATGCGGGTAATGCCGTCTCATACTTTTTCTGGCTCATCAGCACGTCGCCCTTAAGGGAGTAACCGGCAGCAGACTCAGCATGATCTGCGATCAATCGCTTCGCATGCTCAGCGGCCTTTTCCGGTTTGCCCTGCTTCAAGGCAATACCACCCAGCGCCCATTGTGCCGCCATATGAGTGCTGTCTTGCGCCAAGATTTTTTCAAGAGAGCGCTGGGCGCCAGTTAGATCCCCCAGCTTCGCCTGCAAGGTTGCCTTCTTCATCCGCCCGTCAATCATTTGGGGGTTGGCATCCAGCAGTTTTTCGTAGACTCTTAATGCCGCATTGTCGTCTCCCGCGGCCTGCTCCAGTTCGGCCAGTAACAGCAGTGCAGAAGTGTTTGCGGGAGCGATCTCCAGTGTCTCTTCCGCCAGTTCCCGAGCCTCATCGAGCTTACCTTGGCGCAAAGCGGCGTTGGCCAATAAGATCCTCGGTGTGATTGCCTTCGGGTTACCCACCCTGGCTTGTTCCACCAATTTGGCCGCCTGCTCCTTGTTACCGTCCTGCTCCTCCAGTGTTGCCAACATCAGGAGCGCTTTCTCTGCATTCGGTTTCTGTGCTAGTGCCGATTCCAGGTGATTTCTAGCTTGTGCGACATCACCCTCCGCTTGCGCCATTCTGGCGAGCAGCAGATAGCCACTCATGTATTGCGGATCGACCTGGACGGGCTGTTCCAAGTAGCTCACCGCTTCTGCTTTTTCACCCATGGCCTCCTGTGCGGCAGCGGCCATAGCATAGGCCATAGGCACATCAGGTCGCTTATCAATAAGCTTACGGGCAGTATCCAATGCTTGTGGAAAATCCTTCGATTTCATATGGGCAGTAATCAATGCCATCTCAGCGGGCAGATAGGACTGATCCGAACCCACGATCGCTGATCGCCATGGAAGGCTGAAAGCCGAGGCGATTAGTCCCCGATAGGCGTAGGCGCGGTTGTATGGCCGTAATTGTGACTGT
>JAHXHT010000138.1 GCA_025656435.1 Candidatus Thiodiazotropha sp. (ex Gloverina cf. vestifex)
CAGTCACAATTACGGCCATACAACCGCGCCTACGCCTATCGGGGACTAATCGCCTCGGCTTTCAGCCTTCCATGGCGATCAGCGATTGAATAGGTGAGGTTTTCACCATCCCTGGCGAAGTAAACTCACAATACAGACCCTGTTGCCCCAGTTTTTACTGATTCAGCAAACTGGCATGGGCAGCAGCGAGTCTCGCGACAGGCACTCGCGGTGCCGAGCAGGAAACATAATTTAATCCGGCCCGGTGACAGAATGCGATGGAACTGGGATGCCCACCGTGCTCGCCACAGATACCGACACTCAAATCAGGCTTGACCTGACGCCCCCAGTCGACTGCCAGTTGCATCAATTTACCGACGCCCTTCTCATCCAACACTTCGAAGGGGTTGTCCTTGAGGATGTCATTCTGGTTATACATGGGAAGGAATTTATTCTCCGCATCCTCACGGGAGAAGGAGAAGGTCGCCTGAGTCAGGTCATTGGTTCCGAAGGAGAAGAATTCAGCCTCCTCCACCAGGGAATCCGCCCGCATACAAGCACGCACCACCTCAATCATGGTGCCAAAACGGAAATTGAGTTTCTGACCCGATTTCCCCTCCACATCGGCGCGGATTTCATCGACCATCCGTTTGACCCGTTTCAGCTCCTCGGCGGTACAGACCTGAGGCACCATCATCTGTGGATGGACCTCAAGGTCCTTGGCGGCACACTCGGCGGCAGCCTCCAGTATGGCTCGGATCTGCATGCCGTAGATCTCGGGAAAGGTGATACCCAGTCGCACGCCACGATGACCCAGCATCGGATTGGTTTCCGTCAGCACCCGCACCTTGCGCAACATGGTCTCTTTCTTATCGATCGCCTGCTCCACCAGGCTCTCATCAACCATATGCCGCAGGGAGTCTGCCTCCTGTTTGGCCTGTGCGGGGTCCTGCAACAGCATCATGCTACCGGCCAGCACATTCATGCCACGGACAGAGTTACGCAAGTGATGCAGCTCCTCCAAGTCACTCAACAGTTGCGTCTCGGTTGGTAAAAACTCATGAATCGGCGGGTCGAGCAACCGGATGGTGACCGGCTTGGGCGACATCACCTCCAGAATTGCCTTAAAGTCGCTACGTTGCATCGGCAGCAGCTTATCCAGTGCCGCCTGACGCTGGGCAGGACTCTCTGCAACAATCATCTCAATCACCACAGGCAGTCGGTCTACCGCATTGAACATGCGCTCGGTACGACAGAGACCTATACCCATGGCGCCATATTTCAGTGCCCGACTCGCATCGGTCGCAGTATCCGCATTGGCCATCACCCGCAGATAGGCGGCTTCATCGGCCCAGCGCAGCAGGCGATTGAGCTCTTCGGTGAAATCCGGCTCCACCATCGGGATCTCGCCCAGGAAGACGTTGCCGCTGCTGCCGTCAATGGTGATCATGTCCCCTTCCCGGATCATCGTACCCTTGGCAACCGCTTCACGGCGTTGCACATCGACGCTGATACCTTCCGCACCTGCCACACACGGCTTGCCCATACCACGGGCAACTACGGCTGCGTGGGAGGTCTTGCCGCCGCGACTGGTGAGGATGCCCTGCGCGGCGAAGAAGCCGTGAATATCCTCCGGTTTGGTCTCCTCACGCAGCAGGATGACCTTAAGGCCCTGCTCCTTACCCATCAGTTCGGCACGATCCGCATCGAAGACCGCCAGGCCGCTGGCTGCACCAGGAGAGGCCGGTAGCCCCTGTGCAACAGGCTCCCCCTTGAACTCGCTGTCAAGACGAGGGTAAAGCATCTGCTCAAGATAGCTCGGATCGATGCGCAGCAGTGACTGCTCTTTGGTGATCAATTCCTCTTCCACCATCTCCACGGAGGTACGCACCATGGCAATGGCATTCATTTTGCCGTTACGGGTCTGCAGGCAGTAGAGGGTCCCGCGCTCAATAGTGAATTCGAAATCCTGCACCTCTTTATAGTGGGTCTCGAGTTTCTGTCGCAACTCCTCAAGCTGTTCCGCCATCTCCGGCATCTCTTCTGACAACCGGGCAATTGGCTTGGGGGTACGGATACCAGCGACCACATCCTCGCCCTGGGCATTGACAAGATATTCCCCGAAGAGCTTGTTCTCTCCAGTGCCAGGATTACGGGTGAAGGCCACACCGGTGGCAGAATCATTGCCCCGATTGCCGAAGACCATGGTGCAGACGTTGACCGCGGTACCGTTCGCCAAGTCAGGTGTAATGTTGAACTGGCGCCGGTAGTCCACCGCCCGCTTGCCCATCCATGATCCAAAAACCGCCTTGATGGAGATCTCAAGCTGCTCGTAGGGATCTTCTGGAAAAGGCTTCCCGGTATGCTGCTCGAAGACTTTCAGAAAACGCTCGCTGATCTCTTTCAGGTCGTCAGCGGAGAGACCTACATCCTCAGTAACATGGGCATTCTGCTTGACCGCTTCGAACTCTTCATCGAAGGCTTCGTCCGGCACATCCAATGCCACCTTGCCGAAGAGCTGGATGAAACGCCGATAGGCATCATAGCCAAATCGTGCATCCCCTGTCTGTGCGATGACACCCTGCAGGGTCTGGCTATTGAGTCCCAGATTTAAAATAGTGTCCATCATACCCGGCATCGACATAGCCGAGCCGGAACGTACCGATACCAGGAGAGGATTCTCTGCTTCACCGAATCCTTTGCCGGTGGACTTCTCCACTTCGGCCATGTGCGTTCTCACATCCTCCATGATTTCGGCCGGGAGCATCTTAGATTCGCTGGCAAGATAGTCGAGACACGCCTCGGTGGAGATCACAAACCCCGGCGGAACATTCAGGCCGAATTGCGTCATCTCACAAAGATTTGCCCCCTTGCCTCCCAGCAGTTTTTTATTTTTTCCATCACCTTTATGAAATGAAAAGACATGTCGTTTTTGTGTCATAGGTTTTCTGCTTCTTGAGAATGGCCGGCTGGCGCTATCTTTTATTATTTCTCGACTCAACCCAGGTATAATAGCGCCTTTTTGTTGCTGAACCATTACTGAGCCCCATGGAAAAGACTTACGATCCCCACGCCATTGAACAACGCTGGTACCAGACTTGGGAAGAGCACGGCTACTTCGCCCCCAAAACGAGCGGCGATGAGAGCTACTGCATCATGATCCCGCCACCCAATGTCACCGGCAGCCTGCACATGGGCCACGGTTTCAACAACACCATTATGGACACCCTGATCCGCTACCATCGAATGAAGGGGGACAAGACCCTGTGGCAGCCGGGTACAGACCACGCCGGCATCGCCACGCAAATGGTGGTCGAGCGCCAACTGGAAGCAGAAGGTAAGAAGCGTCATGACCTGGGGCGGGATGCTTTCATTGACCGCATCTGGGAGTGGAAGACCGAATCCGGTGGCAATATTACCCGTCAGTTGCGCCGCCTCGGATCCTCCCTGGACTGGCAGCATGAGCGATTCACCATGGATGACGGGCTCTCCGATGCGGTGAAAGAGGTCTTTGTCCGCCTCTATGAAGAGGGACTGATCTATCGGGGCAAACGCCTGGTCAACTGGGACCCCAAGCTGCATACCGCCGTCTCCGACCTGGAAGTGCTGAGCGAGGAGGAGTATGGCCATATGTGGCACATGCGATACCCTCTCACCAACGGCCAGGGCCATCTGGTTGTCGCCACCACCCGTCCGGAGACCATGCTGGGGGATTGTGCTGTCGCAGTAAATCCCACCGATGAGCGCTACAAACACATGATCGGCGAGCTGCTGGAGTTGCCGCTTACTGGTCGCCGCATTCCGATTATCGCTGACGAAGAACATGTGGACCCAGAGTTCGGCACGGGTTGTGTGAAGATCACACCCGCCCACGACTTCAACGATTACGCGGTCTGGCAGCGTCACCGTGACGAGATCTCCATCAGCGAACAGATCCACGGTGGACTGATCAATATTTTCACCATCGATGCGGCGATTCGGGACAATGACGAGGGTGAAAATGACCTGCTCCCAACCAAGTACATCGGTATGGACCGCTATGATGCCCGCAAGCAGATTGTCGCTGACCTTGAGGCCGCCGGTTTGCTGGAAAAGATCGACGACCACAAGCTGATGGTGCCACGTGGCGATCGTTCAGGTGCTGTCATCGAGCCCTTCCTCACGGACCAGTGGTACGTCAAGATCGCCCCGCTGGCGAAACCTGCCATCGAGGCGGTGGAGAGCGGCAAGATCCGCTTTGTCCCTGACAATTGGAAGAACACCTACTACGAGTGGATGCGCAACATCCAGGACTGGTGCATCAGCCGCCAGATCTGGTGGGGGCATCGCATACCCGCCTGGTACGACGATGAGGGCAACGTCTATGTCGGCCGTTCAGAATCCGAGGTCCGCCAGAAACACCAGCTCAGCGCTGATTACCCTCTGCGCCAGGATGAAGATGTACTGGACACCTGGTTCAGCTCCGCACTCTGGCCTTTCTCTACCATAGGATGGCCAGAATCTACCGAGCGCTTGAAGGATTTCTACCCCTCCAGCGTATTGGTTACCGGCTTTGATATCATCTTCTTCTGGGTCGCCCGGATGATCATGATGGGACTCAAGTTTATGGATGAGGTGCCTTTCAAAGAGGTCTATGTGCACGGACTCGTGCGCGACTCCCACGGCGACAAGATGTCCAAGTCCAAAGGCAATGTGCTCGATCCCATCGACCTGATTGACGGCATTGAACTGGACGCCCTGGTAGAAAAACGCGCCAGCGGCATGATGCAGCCACAACTGGCGAAGAAGATCGAAAAGCAGACCCGCAAGGAGTTTCCCGACGGCATCCCCAGTTACGGCACCGACGCCCTGCGCTTCACCTTCGCTGCCCTCGCCGCCACCGGCCGCGATATCAAGTTTGATCTTGGCCGGATCGAGGGCTACCGCAATTTCTGCAACAAGCTCTGGAACGCCACCCGCTACGTCATGATGAATGTGGAGAACCAGGACTGTGGCATTGGCGCAGCCAGGACCGGGCATTCAGAAGCCACGGCAGAGATCGAACGATCCATTGCTGATCGCTGGATTCTCTCACGTCTGCAGAAAACCAAGCAGACTGTCGCCGAAGCCATCGACGGATATCGTTTCGACCATGCAGCCCAGGCCCTCTACGAATTCACCTGGAATGAATACTGCGACTGGTATCTGGAGCTCTGCAAACCGGTACTCAACAACAACAATGCCTCGCCGGCTGCCAAGCGTGGTACCCGTCGAACTTTGGTACGCGTGCTGGAAAACCTGCTGCGTCTGACCCATCCCATCATGCCCTTCATCACTGAAGAGATCTGGCAGCGGGTGGCACCCATCGCAGGCGTCAGTGGTGAGACGATCATGAACCAGCCATATCCCACCCAGAGACAGTCACTCATTGATGAGGCCTCTGAGAAGGAGATGGATTGGGTGATGCAATTCATCCTTGGTATTCGCAAGATCAAAGGTGAGATGAACATTGCCCCCGGCAAACCCGTACCGGTACTTTTGGCTAATGCCAGCGAGAATGACAAGGCTCTGGCAAAGAGACACCGCCCCTTCCTCGATTTTCTTGCCCGTTGCGAATCCATCGAAGTACTACCAACCGGCGATCATGGCCCCGAATCATCCACTGCACTGGTGGGTGAGATGAAGGTATTGATCCCCCTTGCCGGCCTGATCGACAAAGAGGCAGAGGTGAAGCGGCTGGAGAAAGAGATCGGCAGACTTCAGGGCGATGTTGATCGCACCGAAAAGAAACTCAGCAATCCGAATTTTGTCGACAAGGCACCGGAAGCCGTGGTGCAGAAAGAGCGAGACAAGCTGGCCGATGCAAAGAAAGCCTTGGAGAGCCTGAAAACCCAGCTAGATAAGATTCGGGCACTTTAAGGCAGGTAGGATCTGAACGGTTGTTACGGCGCCGAGATAGTTGTGCGAGTCAGGCATCCCAAACAAGAACAGCCTGACTCGCCAACAAGATTCAGTCTAAAGGAATGCGGATTTTCTGGCCGGGATATATCAGATTAGGATCTTTTATCACCTCACGGTTAGCATCGAAAATTTTGGGATAATCAGGCGCTTTACCAAGAAATCTCTTGGCGATTGCTGACAGTGTATCTCCCTTCTCAATGACGTAGTACTCGACCTTGGCTTCTTGCTTTGGCGCCTTGATCTGATCCGCAGAGACATCACTGACCCCCTGCACATTACCTGCAATCAACACGGCCTTTTCCAAAGCCTCGGCACTTTCAGTATCCCCTGACAGAACTACTTTACCCTCGTCAAAACTGACATCCAGGTTCTCGATACCAGGATTGTCTGCTTCTATCTGTTTTTTACAAGCGTGTCGCTACCTCGTGAAAGATTTTGGGACATCCGAGTCCCCAAAATCGACTCGCCAACGCGACAGCCGTTATGCCCCG
>JAHXHT010000139.1 GCA_025656435.1 Candidatus Thiodiazotropha sp. (ex Gloverina cf. vestifex)
TTTGCTTCATGGGGTCTATATAATGATTGGCCTAGAATGTGCACCATTATCCCTCAATCGATGGATTCGTTCAGAGCTTCCTTAGCAGATCGGGCAATGCCATTACGTACCGCATGAATTCGGAAAGCGCCGAGTAGGGCAAAGGACTCCGGTTCGGTCAGCACCTTGCGTTGCTCTGAAAGCGCGCTCTCAATAATCAGACGTGCACCCTCCACATCGGGCTGAACATGCCTACGGGAGGTTTTGGCCGGTGTCTGCAGAAGAAGCCGCTGATTTTTCTGGTAGGAGGAGAGATAGTGGGAGGCATCCACAGCATTTTCCAGGGTGCGGAAACTGGGTAGCTTTGCGTTGTTGAAGAGCTTTCTGGCATTCTCGACCTGTTTACCACCCATCCAACTGGTCAGAATTGGTTTCTTGTGCTGGTCTGCCAGTTCGATAAGAACCTTGGCAACTTCATCTGGTTCCGTCATTGCCTGGGGCGTCAGGATGACAATGGCGCCATCCACTTCAGGATCATTGAGACAGATGTCCACCGCCGCACGATAACGTTCGGGGGGCGCATCACCGATGACATCCACCGGGTTACCGTGGGACCAGACATCCGGTAAAGCCTTATTCAGGGCCTTGACGGTCTCATCACTGAATTGTGCCAATTCGATATCCAAGTCTGAGGCCCGGTCTGCAGCCATAACACCTGGGCCGCCGCCGTTGGTGATAATGGCCAGCTTGTCGCCATAGACCCGTGAGCGGGCTGAGAGTGCTTTGGCTGCTGAGAAAAGCTGTGAGATAGTCTCGACCCGCAAGACACCGGAACGGGAGAGTGCAGCAGAAAAGGTTTCATCACTGCCAACCAATGCGCCAGTATGTGACATGGAAGCTTCAGCCCCCGCCGCATGCCGTCCTACCTTGAGAACGATGACAGGTTTGATACGTGCCGCTGCACGTAGCCCGCTCATGAAGCGACGGGCATCTTTAATACCCTCCACATACATCAGGATACTGTCAGTCTTGGGATCAGAAACGAGGAAGTCCAGGTAGTCTCCAAAATCCAGGTCGGCGGCAATCCCGGTGGAGATCACGGAGGAAAAGCCGATATCGTTAACCTCTGCCCAGTCGAGGATCGCCGTGCAGATGGCACCCGATTGGGAGACCAGTGCCAGGTTGCCGGGCTTCGCGTTGTTGTTACCGAAGGTAATGTTGACCCCTTTGTCGGGACGAATCAGACCGAGACAGTTCGGTCCGATGAAGCGGATACCGAACTCCTTGGCGACTTCCACTACCCGATCTTCGATGCGTCGTCCTGCCGGTCCTGATTCTCGGAAACCGGCGGAGAGGATGATCATGGTTTTCACACCATGCTGGCCAGAGGCCTCGACGATTGCCGGGATGGTTTTCGCCGGTGTGGCAACGACAGCCAGATCAACAGGTTTGCCGATTGCGTCGATACTCTTATAGGCTTTCTGCCCCTGCACCTTGTCGTGCTTCGGATTGATCGGATAGATTCCGCCCTTAAAACCGGATGAGAGGAGGTTTCTGAAGACCACCTCGCCGACTGAGTTTTCCCGCTCGCTGGCGCCGAACATGGCGATGCTGTTGGGAGAAAAGAGAGGGGTCAAATAATGTGATTGCATGATCGCACGCCTGTTGAACTTCAGAAGATGATATTGGGGTATGATGTCCAAAGACACCCGGCAAAGGAGTGTTTGGGTGTCTTACAACGCCGTAAAAAACTCAGTGTCTTGAATTACTCAGGTTATCGGCATAACTTGTTTAAAGTTTACGCTTATCTTGTGACAATTTCTTTACCTAAGTGTCGGTTTTTAAAGATTAATAATGAGTATTTGAAGGATCAATAAAATACAGCGAAAAATGAGGATCCACTGTTGAGAACCGCTTATATCAGCCACCCTGATTGCCTGCAGCATGATACCGGGGTTGGACATCCTGAAAACGCCTCCCGCCTGTAGGCTATCGATGACCGTCTCATGGCCGCACAGGTCTACGATTTTCTGCGCCATTACGATGCACCGGAGGTGACACGCGAGCAATTGTCACGCTGTCATGATCCTGCCTATCTTGATCAGGTGGAGAAGCTGATGCCGCAAACGGGTCATGCCCATCTCGATCCTGACACGGTTGTCAGTCCTGAAAGTCTGCAGGCGGCCAAGCGTGCAGCCGGTGCAGTGATTAAAGCAGTAGATCTGGTCATGCAGGAAGATCTGCTGAACGCTTTCTGTGCTGTTCGTCCGCCTGGCCACCATGCCGAACGTATGCGCACCATGGGTTTTTGTATCTACGGCAATGCGGCGGTCGGTGCTGCGCACGCGATGGAAGCCTATGGCTTGGAACGGGTAGCGATTCTCGATTTCGATGTGCACCATGGTAATGGCAGTGAAGATATCTTTCGTGATGACAGGCGAGTCATTGTCTGTTCAACTTTCCAGCATCCTTTCTATCCCTATACGGCGATTGAGGAGAGTCCTGACCACATCATCTGTGCACCACTTGAAGCGACAGCCAAAGGTCCGGATTTCAGAGAGGCGGTGGCCTCACACTGGCTACCGGCCTTGAATCATTTTAAACCCCAGATGATTTTTGTCTCCGCCGGCTTTGATGCCCATGTGGAGGATGATATGTCAGGGGTGAGCCTGACCGAAGCGGACTACCGCTGGGTCACGGAGCAGATACAGGAGATTGCCAAACGCTACGCCGAAGGCAGGATTGTCTCCGTGCTTGAAGGGGGCTATGAACCCCACGCGCTGGCGCGCAGTGTCGAGGCTCATATACGGGTACTGATGGATTTGCATTGATGCTAACTGCGGCAGTAGAAAACGTTTTTTTCCATCAATAGGACACCACAAAACGATGACGTTCACCTTCTACTGGCATGACTATGAAACCTGGGGCGCCGATCCGCGCCGGGACAGAGCCTCGCAATTTGCCGGAATACGCACCGACGCGGAACTGAATCCGGTGGGTGAGCCGTTGATTGTCTACTGCAAGCCCACTGACGACATGCTGCCGCAGCCGGAAGCCTGTATGGTGACCGGCATCACACCTCAAAAAGCCTGGGATGAAGGGGTGAATGAGGCGGAATTCATCAAGCGCATTCATCAGGAACTCTCTATGCTTGAGACCTGCGGTGTCGGTTACAACACCCTTCGTTTCGATGATGAAGTCACGCGTAACACCCTCTATCGAAACTTTTACGACCCCTATGCCAGAGAGTGGCAGAACGGCTGTTCCCGTTGGGATATCATCGACATGGCCCGGCTGACACATGCCCTCAGGCCTGAGGGCATAGAGTGGCCCGTGAATGATTCGGGCGTGACCAGCTTTCGCCTGGAAGTGTTGAGTGCGGCGAACGGTATCGTACATGAGTCTGCGCATGATGCCCTGTCCGATGTGCATGCCACGATTGGTTTGGCGCGATTGATCAAACAACGCCAGCCGAAACTCTTCAACTACATTTTTGAGAGTCGGAACAAGCGGGTGGTGGCGGAGCGGTTGAATTTGCAACGGCATCAGCCGGTGCTGCATGTCTCCTCCATGTATCCGGCCGAGCGGGGCTGTATCGCCATGGTAATCCCTTTGGCGAAGCATCCGGAAAATCCCAATGGCATCATTGTCTACGATCTACGTGAAGATCCTACACCCCTGCTGGATCTGACACCGGAGGAGATCCATCAAAGGCTGTTTACCGCCACGGCCGACCTGCCGGAAGGGGTGAGTCGCATCCCGCTCAAGACGGTACATATCAACAAATGTCCGGTTGTGGTGCCGATGAGTACGCTGACTGATGAAGCTGCCGAGCGGTGGGGGGTGGATGTGGCGGCAGGGGAGCGTCACCGGCAGAAATTATTGGCCCACATCGGGTTGGCGGAGAAGATCGACACTGTTCACCGGATGACCCGTTTCGATCCGGTGACCGATCCTGATCAGGCGCTCTATAGCGGTGGTTTTTTCTCCAGAGATGATCGTCAGCGCATGGACCAGATTCTCAGCAGCGCCCCGGCCGAGTTACAGAACTTCCCCTTGGTGTTTGACGATGGGCGATTGCCCGAAATGCTGTTCCGCTATCGTGCAAGAAACTGGCCGGTATCACTGACGGCAGATGAAAAAGAGCGCTGGGAAGAATATCGGCACTCCCGGTTATTGGAACCGGACGGTGGCGGCAGCATCACCCTGAAAGAGTATCTGATGACGCTGGATCGGCTGGAGGCCGATCCGCAACTGCCCGACCGCAAGAAGGCATTAATCCCCCACCTGCTGGCCTGGGCCGAGCAGGTGGCCTCTATTTGATCCTGAATCGTGTGAAAATGCCGATGTGGTGGAAAGTGAGACTACTCTTCGGTCCAGCTTTGTAGGGCTTCGATGATGGCCTTGGCCTGATCTCGACTCGAAATATTGAACTTACTCTTTGGCAGGTACTCGCCATTGCGTTTCTGAAAACGACGAATGGAATATTTGTCCGGACCGTAGGCTTCTTTGCTACGGTTCCAGTCCTGATAGCGAAAGATAATAGTGGTCCATGCCCCTTTCGAGAGGATGACCTTATCCAGTTCCTTGACGACATCGACGCCGTCCTCGGTGTAGTTGATGCTCAGTTCTTCAGGTGTTGATGACATGGAAAATCCGTAGTGTTCTATGGTTATGACAGGAGTGTCGGCTGTGGTTATTAAGGGGCGCCAAACTGCTTCAGCATACGCACGATATCACCCCTTTTCTCCGTAATAGCCAGGGCCAGAGGCGTCTGATCCATTCCATTACGAATATTGAGGTTGGCGCCGCGAATGACCAGATATTTCACCACTACCCTCTGATTGTGCAGTATGGCGTTGTGCAGTGGTGTATTGCCTGCTTCATCAAGATGGTCGATAGAGGCACCCTGCTTGAGCAGGAAATCGATCACATCCCGGTCAGCACTGCCGAGACGGGCAGTCTCGTGCAGTACGCTGTTGGCGTCAAGTCGGGCACCATTCTTGACCAGATAGTCTGCCAGCAGCGTATTACGGGAAACCAGCGATTTAACCACTGGCGTGTGTCCCTGCGGATCGAGCGTCTGCAGGTCTGCCCCATGTTTTAGCAGAATTTGGCTCATTACCAGGCTGCCTTTTTGTGCCGCCACATGCAATGGTGTAAGCCCGTTGGGGCCAATCTCGTTGATATCCGCATCCCAATAGATGTTTCGTTCAAGCTGGTCGATATCGCCAACCTGGACGGCGCGGTGAATATTGATAGTCGGCTGGTCCTGTTGGCTACAGCCCAGCATCAACCAAAGGCAGGAAAGGACGGCAAGTAGGGTTCTTCTAACTGACATGCAGTGATGGTAAATCGACAATCGCTATAGTAGCAACCTGAGTTTGTCATGTTACTGGGTTTTTCTCTTTTTAAGAGCATGATTGGCGATGATGGTTTCACGTGATAGGGTGCCCAGCCATGATAGGCAAGATTCTACTCACACTGTTCGTCATCATCATCGCCTGGCTGGTGATTAGCAATCGTCAGCGACGCATGACAGCGGTTGCCGCTCAACCGCGAGTGACGCATGTGGAGGCTAAGACAAGCAGCTTATGGAAATGGGGCGGGTATATCTTCATTATTCTGATGATTATTGGCAGTGGTCTGTTCCTCTATATGGAATGGCAGGATAGGTATCGAGTGGTAGCTGTGCAGGTGATCGATAGCCAGACAGGTAAAAGCACTTACTACCAGGCCCGCCGCATGGATGTGGATGAACGAAGCTTTGTGACCCTGGATGGCCGAGAAGTGAGCGTGGCAGAGACGGAACGCATCGAATTGAACTCAGTCAGGGTTGATGCACTGCGTTAGGTCTGAGAATTGCAGTCTTTGCCAAATCTGCCGATAAACTGACATAGTCTTTTGTGAGACGCGATTTCTGGTTCGGTTTGTAGATATGTCTTTCTCCCATACTGTTATCAAACAGTGTTACTTTATGGCGGCTTCCGAGCGATACAGCGGTTGGAAGCGTGCTGTCAGTGATCTGTTGGAAAATCCCAAGACGCCTATCCGCCCCTATTTCGATATCTTCATGATTGCCCTCGTGCTTTCCAGCGTATGGGTGCTGATCTACGAGGTGAAACATGATCTGGGGCTGTTTGGTGATGTTTTTGAACGTGTGGCTGTGACGATCTTCATTGTCGAATATCTGATGCGGTTCTGGGTCTTCAACGACAGTCACAAAGTCATCATCGCGCGTTATGAAAAGGCGGAATTCGTCAATGAACCCTTCCGGCTGGGTTCAGCACTCTGGCAGGCAGTGAAAGACAAGCGTGTCGCTACCTCGTGAAAGATTTTGGGACATCCGAGTCCCCAAAATCGACTCGCCAACGCGACAGCCGTTATGCCCCGAC